>DUIO01000223.1 GCA_013330315.1 Methanosarcina sp.
GAGACAAGTTCCCCTGAGAAGGCTTTCTGCATGAGGGCGTCAAAGAGATTATTTATTTCTAGAGAGGATTGTTTTTGAGATTCTGTTGTTTTTTCGATCTGTTTTATTATGTGAGAATAATTATGTTGAAGTTCCATTGGAGGAATCAGTATTTTTAAAGACTTTACATCACTTTGGTTGATACTTGCTTGATTAACAGCTTTTTTTGCTTTTTGAAGTATTTGATTTTTTATATATTGAGTGCATAAAAAGGATGTCAAATATTCAGGATTTACTTTACTTATTTTAAGCTTTAATCTCATCATATTTGACTCAAACACTGTGGGTTCAAATAATGTTTCAACCAATCCACATTTACCTAAATATTCAAGACTGTTTACTCTATTAATCAAAACTTCCCCAATGTTTAATCCATATTTGTGTATTTCTTCGGGAGTACAATTAAGACGCTTTAGTTTCTCTATATTGCTGATCTTTCCATCATAAAAAGAATCTATTCTTAAAATCGGAATCCCTTCGCCATAATCAGTTGAAGGTTTGTATAAACCATTTTGAGGATCTTCATCCAATAAGTTTTCTAGATCCCATTCATCCCAATTTTTTGGGTTTTCCACTGGATCCCCAAACATCTCCAAAAACACACTCTGAAGAAGCTTCTGCGTCAAATCATCCGCCTGTGCCCGGAGTTTTTTTGTTTCTTCGGCTTTTTCGAGGATGGAAACGATTTTTTTCTGGACTTCAAGAGGTGGTAAGATTAACTCAACCTGAATCAAATGAGAAGGTCCAAAATTAGGCTGTGCAGAGCCTGTGATTAACCTTTCAATTTGTTTGCTGAATAATTCGGAATTCAAATAATGTAACAGATAACTTTGATCCAAAATTTGACGGTTCAAACTTCTGAATCTAATTGTACTCGTGTTTAGCATTAGTGGAAGATGTTCAGATCTAACAATTGCTGTTTTACCCCACGTAACTCCAGAGCTTGCCATAACAATTTCGTCTGGATTTAATAAAAAATGCTCATACTTTCCAAAAGCTTCTTCTTCGCTGACATATCTCTCAGTATTATTTAAATCCAATTCTCCATTCACAAGATTCCTTACATTCAATAATTTAATTCCTTTATTTGTGAACTGCCATTTTCGAATGCCAGGTCCTTCCTGAAAATAGGCATAATCTTTCAATTCAACTAACTTCCATCCTTCAGGCAGTTTTTTTTCCATTTTTCAACCCTTCACATAAACAGATCTTTTTCAACGCCTTTGCAGATGTCGATAAAAGAATTTAACTCTTCCTGACTGAACATCGGGAAGGGAGCAGTTGTGCCGAAGTTAGTGAAGGGAGGAAGCCAGAGGGTAGAGTATTCGATATGTTTCTTTTTCAGGAAGACGGTCTGNNGGGGAGGGGGAGGAGTAGAGGCCCAGCACCTGCCGGATGAAGTCCACAAGCGAAGCTTGCCGGCTGGGGTAGAGGTCGGATAGGCTGGTGTGGCTGTTTAGTTTCGGGTTGTCAGGGGTCATGTCTGCGTTCAGAAGGGTCTCTTCAAGCTGCTCAAGGTCGTAATCGGTGAGAGGCTCGTTATTTTTGATTTTTCGGACAGAGGGGTGAGTTTCAGCAAGCGCTTTAATGCGGGCTTCAACTTCGCTTGGGTAGGCTTCAACGTAGGAGGGATCTTTTCCTTCTGAGATCTCCCACTTTTTTCGTTCGGCAATGATGTCGCTCATATCGATTACTATCGTTTCACGGGGCTCTTTTGCCATGTATGGCATGAGAGGGGCGAGGTCGGAAAGGAGGAGCTGCACGTCTTCAAAGCTCACGGTTTCCCAGAAGGAGCGGGAAAGCACGTTGTCCATCAGTGATTCTTTTGCACGGACCGAATCAAGGGTGCGGGGGAGGCGGTCAACCATTTCGGCAATTGAGGTTTTCAGGCGGTCGATTTCTGCCTTATCGTTTTCCAGAAGCGCGTAAGCCAGTTTTTCGCAGCGCAGGGTGAAGGTTGCTTCTTTGAGGTTTACGTCCGGCTTAAACTTCATCAGGGGCATGATTTTCTTCTGCAGAAACTCGACCGGGTCAATGGCTATATTGTCCCAGAGTTTTGGGGAAAGTGCCTTCTCAACATCCTGAAGGTGTTCGCGCACGTTTACCGAATCGCGGGGAAGGGATTCGATATCGGAAATAATCTTTGCTTTTACCTGCTCGGCAGCTTTTCCCGATGCCGGGTCTCTACGCTGCATCAGTTCTCCTAGCTGTTTGAGCCGGGTAAGGAAAATGCGGTTTGTAATCGCTTCGGCGGACTCGTTTTTTGAGCCTTCGGGGTTCATGTTCCAATACTCAAAGTTGTTCCAGAAATCAAAGACCTTGAAGTATTCTTTTTTTCCGTCAGGCAGCCATTCCCTGTGTTCGCAGGCTCCATCTGCCCGGGTGCCTCTGCCAAGCATCTGCCAGAACTTGATTTTTGAAAATACGGGTTTTGCAAAGACGAGGTTGCAGACCTCGGGGACGTCGATTCCGGTGTCCATCATGTCAACTGAAATTGCAATTCTCGGGAACGGCTTTTCTTCAAAGTCCTTGATCAACTGCTGGGCTCTTGAGTCCTCCGAAACAATAATTCTTGCCAGCTTTCCTTTATGTTCGGGGTAGAGCTTCTCAAAAGCTTCCCATAGCCTCTTTGCGTGCAGCTTCGAGATTGCAAAAAAGATAGTTTTTGCAGGCAGGGTTCCGGCCTGATCGGTAAGGCAGTTTTCCATAAACTCCCGAACAATTGCTTCTGAAGTGCCCTTAACTGCAACTTTCTTCTCAAGCTCGGTGCCTTCAAAGTTAATCTCATCAGGGTCTATGCCTTTCTTTATCAGTTCTTCTCGCTCGCCTTCGGTCAGGTTTTCAGGCTTTATGCCTTCGATCTGGAAATATGTCCTGGCGCCTGAGATATTCTTCCTGAAATCGCAAAGCACGCCGTCTCTAACAGCGTCTTCATAAGAGTAAAGGGCGGTTGGGATATCATCGTGGCACTCGAAAAATCTGAAGGTGTCCCTATCAACCATGTCTGCAGGCGTTGCAGTCAACCCTATCTGGATTGCGTCAAGGTAGGTAAAAATCCCTTTCCACTTNNTTCTTTTGTTTCTTCCGGGAAAAAGCGCAGGTATCCCTTCTCATAAGCCTGCTTTCGAAGGGCTTTTCTGTCCGTTAGAAAGAGGACTCTCTGAACCCTGCCTTCCCGCATAAGCTGGTCAATAATCGCCATTGCAACTCGCGTTTTTCCGGTTCCGGTCGCCATCACAATCAGGGCTTTCCTGTGCCCTTTGTGTATGTGTTCGACAACCCTTGTTGCAACCTCTACGCTTTTTGCCCGGTCTACAATATTTCCGTCAATGTCGATTTCGGCTTCCAGTTCCGAGTTTTTTCTTTGGTAGAGCAGCCTGTCAAGATCTTTTGGGGAATAAAAACCCTTTATCTGGCGGGGTCCGTAGCGTTCCCTGTCCCATAACCATATCTGATAGCCGTTTGAGAGGAAAATGAAAACTTCTTTCCCTGTCTGTGCTTTTATATCATCGGCATACTCTTCAGCTTGCTTTTGTCCCAGAATGGGGTCTTTAGTTGTTCGTTTGGCTTCGATTATTGCAAGAGGCTTGCCGGTACTGTCCAGCAGCAGATAATCTGCAAACTTACTCTCAGCATCATTTCTACGGGTTTCGTTGACCTGCTTATAGTCCTGTTTTTTAAAATCAGATTGTTTTGTATCAACTTCGAGGACAACTTTTGACCTGTCACTAACGTCCCAGCCCTGTTCCTGAAGTAAAACACCTATCTTTAGTTTCCTTGTCTGAAACTCGTTCAGGTCGAGCATTTTCACCCTCGATGTATATATTACAGAAGATCTTTTATCAAAATTATAGCCTCTTATATAAATAGATTAGGAATTAAATCCGGATGTTTGTTACTAAATATTCAGTCCTTAGGCTATTCTCACTCAGTTTTGAAAAGAGAAAGTGGCAGGAATTCCATTCACGAGAATTTGGAAACTATATTAATAGCTGTTTTTTCTTCCAGGGTTCAAATCACTGAGGCAAAGCAGACTGAAACCGGGCTGCCAGGCTGCTCGCCCATGCGCGGATTGCTGCCCAGTCCCGGAGATCACTTGCTGGTTTATTATGTATAGGGCTTGCTGGCAGTCTGGAGATTAAATTATCAGGGAAGCGTAGCTTCTCAGGGTCTAACTTGCCTCCGAATATTTCTGCAGCAACAGGTCTGATCCAGGGAAACTTCGCAAGCTCTTTATCAAGCTGGGCACGCACTTCCTTCCATTCTTCTTCCTCATCGTTCAACGGGCCGAGCGCAAAAATTGCAACTGGCATCTTCGTGAGGTTTTCGCGGTGCCAGGAAAGAAATTTATGCGCATCTTTGTGCCAGTGAACCATATAAAGTGGCGCACCCAGTACAACTGCGGTATATTCTTCCAGAGACTTCACGTCTTGAATGGGCTTAAGGTCTACCTCAAAGCTATTTTCGCGCAAAGTATCAGCAATTGCCCTGGCCACTTCCTGTGTTGAACCATATCTGGAAGCATAAGCTACAAGAACTCTGGTTTTCATCTTAATCAACCCCCGATAATTATTATTTTCGTCCTGCTACTTGTTATCTGTGGATACAGATTCAAGTAGGTACTGTTCCCATGCCTGAATTTAGTCTCCAGCAACCTGAGTTTTCCATTTTTGTTTTTAAGGCATTCATG
>DUIO01000284.1 GCA_013330315.1 Methanosarcina sp.
GGAGATCCACGAGCAATTGATCCTCTTCTGGATCTATTAGACGATGAGGATCTTGGACCTTCAATAGCTGATGTCATTGGCAGATTTGAAAATAAACAGGTTTTTGGAAAACTTACTGAACTTCTGGATAGCAGTAACCCCACAACTCGGGCTAATGCCGTAGCTGCATTTTATAATATCCGGGATCCTGTTGCTATTCCCTATCTGATTGATATGCTGGATGATAAGGATCCGGAAGTGCGAAAGAAAGCCGTTTTTGCCCTGGAATTTTTTACAGAGCCTGAAGAAGTTGCTCTAACTGAGCAGCCTCTAATTGATGCTCTTGAGGATAGTGAGCCAGAAGTACAGGAAGCCGCTGCTCGTTCTCTTGGAAAGATTGAGAGTAAAGATTCTATCCCTCACCTTGAAGAACTTCTTCAAGATAGAAATCAGAATCTACAGGTTGCCGCTATCGTAGCTCTGGGAAATATTGGAGATCCTGAGGCTGTGGACTCTCTTACTGTCCTTCTTAAGGATGATTCATGGCTGCTAAGAAAGAGTATTGTAGATTCCCTTGTAAAAATCGGAGATTCTCGAGCTGTTGACCCCCTGATCTCTTCGCTTGAAGATGAAAGCTATAAAGTAAGGCAAAGTGCTGCAGACGGTCTGGGAAAACTTGGAGATCAGAAAGCCGTTGGACCTCTCCTCAAAGCTATGGAGACTGAAAAGGAAAGGGATGTCAGGGCTGCGGAGGTCCGTGCTCTTGGGGAACTTGGAGGACCGGAAGCTGTCGAGGGTTTGAGTCGGATTAGCAAAGATATGGGAGAATATAAGAATGTCAGAGATGCTGCAAAGGAGTTGCTAGAAAAAATAGAAAGAGGTGAGGCGGTTAATGTCTATTCTGTTTCTTGATTTGATTGATAATTATCGAGCATAAGGTAACGGAAATAAAACAAGGAACAGGACAATAAAAAGAGCCTTTTCACTTTGCACGTTTATTCGTCTAGCAATAATTGCAAACCTCTGGGGACTCTGGTGAGAAATGTTATCTCATCTCCCAAATTTTGATCGCTGGCAATCAAATATTAGCGGCAGCTATGCTAGATTTTTGAGGGTCCCACAAAATCTAAAAGGTTTCGTAAATAATACGGAGGAAATAACAACATGAAGAAATATACAGTAGTTTTACTGACTGTTCTGATTATCTTTGTTGCAGTTGCAGCAAGTGTTGCAAGTGCAGCAGAAAATATTAGCAATGGAAACAATATTTGTAAAGTTATAGCTACTCATTATAAATGCGATAGCTGGTCCGATGAACAATATCCTCTGATCGATCTGTGCGAAGAGGAATATGTTCCATTATTTTCCAGTGAGGATGAGATCTGGCAGTCTCATGTTAACAAGCTTGCCGGTTTGATTCTTGATAGCAATGAAACGCATACTCTCAAGCCCGGTGAAACACTTGATCTCGGCAATGGTTATGCTCTTGAGGTCAGGGAAATCGATATTGACAGTGAGGATGTCTTGCTTGAATTCACGAAGGACGGGCAACATGTTTCTGATCAAAATGTCTTAGTTGATGCTGACGGCAACAGTACATGGACAGTAACCCTTGACAACGTTCAGGGTGAAAACGATGTTGTTGTCATGAAAATAAATGTCAAACAGGTATTCGTGGGTACAGAAACCAGCGTTATCTGGATTGACGGTATCTGGCTTATTGACTATGCAAGTGCCAGAACCCTCACTATCGGAGACAAAATCGGAGAATTCACTCTTAAACAAATAATTGGTGGAGTAGACGCATCTGACTCTGGCAGCCTTGTTTTTGTAAATATTTCAGTTACTGATGCCACTTCAGTTGCCAATTATATTTTAGTTGCAAATGAAACTTCAGTTTATGATTCTTTAGCTATTGATTTTTCTGTCTCACCTTCTCGCGAAAAGGAATTGGCTAAGTTTACTAACAAAAGTACAGGGCTGCCCACTTCATGGTACTGGAATTTTTGGAGAGCTTTTAATATTAAAAGTAAATAAATGTTTTAAATTGAAAATAACACAAATATCTGGTCTAAAGGAAAAATGAGGTAATGATTTTGAGTGATTTGCTCAAGGAACGGAAAAGAGGGTTGAAAGGTTTGAACATAACTGAAGAGTTTGTTTCCTTACCTGTTCCGCCGCTGCCGGACGAGGTATCTCTTCTTGCAAGAACTCTTTCAAGGCCTCTTCCTATGCAGATTCTTAATCAACTTCGGAAAAAACAGATGTCTGCAGGTGAACTTGCATCAGATCTTGGGCTTCGCCTGAATACACTGACCTACAATCTTTGCTTACTGGAAAAGGTTGGCCTGATAACGGTCGGGCAGGTAAAATGGAGCTGTAAAGGCCGTGAGGTTAAAATTTATGCCCTCGTAGAGCAACCAGTTTTGCTAATATTCCTGGAAAACAGGGATAACGGCTCCTTTGTCCTGGACGTTCCGGAAAACTGCAGTAAAAATCTTCCCGGACAGGCAGTTGCCCTTTTAGAGAGTTCAGGAGAAAAGTAATCAGGATTGAAACATGCATAAGTTTCATGGCAATTATAAGCAGCTGACTCCTGGCAAGCTCGTAGTATATGGAACCGTTTAGATAAGCGATGTCCGAAAAAGCTACGATTGCAGCCAGTATAAAGAACCTTATTGCAACACACTTTTTTATTCAAATATTAGTCTTCGACATACAGGACAAGGTCTTCAACTGTTGATGCCGTACTTTTCGGAACCCATATGGCTCTCTTCTTTGCTTTTCCGATTATGCGCACTCCTGCGGCATATCCTCTTATCATCAGAATAGAAGCGGAATTGATCCGGTTAACTGAAAATTCGGGAGAAAAGGTTATCAGAAAAATAAAGGAGAGCACAATTATGAGACGGGTCCCTGCATAAGGTTGGGATTGGATACAGCTGCGTTTTCAAGGTTTGCTTTTTTATAACTGACATCGGCAAGAGCAAGAAATGTTTTCTGGGTAAGGATGCCCCCTTCAGCATTGCTGACCGCAAGTTCAGGATAGTTGTGGTAGGCGGCTGTAATCGAAGTTATTGTTCATTCAAGAGAACTAATTTCTCCTATAATAACTCCCCCTATCATGGCTTCTCCCAGTCCTGTAAGGTCTGCAAATTGGTCTGCGGTTTTACTGAGCCGGATTCCCGAAATGCCTATTACGCCAGTAAATACCACAAATAGAATTTCGCAGCAGATAGATCTATTTCTTTCTCCCCGTATTTTAAAAGAAATTTAATAATAAACGTCTAAACAATAAAAATATGGAATAATAGCTGCTATCCCTGAAAATAAAAAAGTAAATTTACAGAAGCTTTCTTTAAGTGATTACGTTAAGTTTTGTTAATCTTTTAGGATCTGTTCTTCAGGATCATTTCAATCTTATTGGATCATTTCAATCTTATTGGATCATTTTTATCTAATGGAGCGGGTTCATAACCTTATTTTAGACCTATTATGTGATTGTTACTGTCCGTATCAGGGATTTTAATCCTCTACCAGCTCTATTGCGTCTGTAGGGCAGACCTGTATACACTGTTCGCATTCTATGCAGTCTTCGGGACGTGCCACTACTGCCCTTTTTCCTTCTTCTATTTCTTCGGCATCAAATACATCAACCGGNNCTCTCCCGGAGTTCAAGTTTATTATGAAATCTCTACTATTTTTCTGCTAAGTTCTGGCCGTTGTATCCTATTCGTATCCTGTTAATCCTGGTAGCTATTTAAATAAACTTTGAACTCAATCTTCGACAAGTTCAATAGCATCTACCGGACAGGCTTCCACACATTGTTCACATTCTATGCAGTTTTCCGGGCGGGCTACGACTGCCTTTTTTACCTTATCTATTTCGTCAATATCGAAAACTTCTGCAGGGCAGACTTCGTAACAGGCGAGAGCCCCATTACATCTGTGGTAATCAATTACAGGATGCATGCTATCTCCATTTGTCAAGCTTACTACCTTGATAATTCTTAATTTAAAAATTCTTAATTTAAAAATTCTTAATTTAAAAATTCTTAATTTGAACAGTTAATTTCTATAATCTAATTGCGATGATTTAATTCATTAGCCTCAAATAGCAGGTCTTAACTGATTGCAGGTCTTAACCGATTGCAGGTCTGAATCGATCAAGGGTTCATTCAATTTTAATATCGACCGTTTCTGTAGCTTCCCTGTAAGGTACTTTTACATAGAGTTTCCCATCAGCATATCTTGCAACGGCTTTCTCAGGGACCACTGCGCAACAGAATGCATAGGTCCCCACATATTCTACCCCGGTTTCTTCTCTTTTTGCTCTTATGAAAAAGCCGTCTTCTACCATCTTCAATTCTATATTTTCTTTATTTACTCCAACCATATCGATCTCGATATACAGATTTCCTTCGTCATCGGAACACGAAAGTATATCAGGTGACATTTTCACCATTGCCATAACTATACCCCCCAGTATTTTTAAGCAATATTTTATATAAAATAACTCAATTAGAAAGCAAATCCAGATAATAATAGCGGGATCGCTTTATTTATATTTTATGAGCAATAACTGCCTCTTAAAGTTTTCTGCTTTCTCTTGTTACTGAATTCTTTCTCACGAAGCCCCAACACATCTTTGCGGGTTTTTACGTACTCCATTCTTCTCAATATCTTTTTACTGCCAGAGTCCTCTATTTTTATCGATAAAACCGCGCTGGACTTCTATTTTCGAAGCCGTATAAATCAGTGCTGCAGGATGGTAAAGTTTCAGGATCGTTCTACCTCCATGTTCTACAGGGGCCCCCCACTCCAGTTTTTTCTCCGGGCAGTATGATTTCTCAGCCGTATTGCCAAGGAGAATTATAATTTTAGGGTTAAGCAGGGCTATCTGGGCAATAAGAAAGGGTTTGCAGCATTCGATTTCGTGCACTTTAGGCTTTCTGTTTTCCGGAGGGCGGCATTTGACGGTATTTGTTACGAACCAGTCTTCTTCCGAAAGCTCCATATATTCGATCATTTTATCCAGCTGTTTTCCTGCCCTTCCATAGAAAGGGATCCCTGATTTGTTTTCGGAGTCTCCGGGAGCTTCACCTATAAAGAACACCTTTGGGTTACACGACCCTTTTCCTATCACTCTTTTTATTGCACTTTTATGGAGAGGACACCTTATGCAGGCTATCGCCTCCCTTGCGACAGTGTCGTATCCTGCCGCAACCATTTTCCGGACCCTCTCTTCGCGGTTTCCGCAGTTCTCTTCCTCTGCTGCCATAGTAATACCTCTTTAGCTTACTCTGTTCCCCTGATAATGTAATCCTTTTACATTACTTTTGTTTTTAGCATTACTTTTTTCCTTACATAATTTTTAGTGCAGTTCTCGAGCATAACTTTTTAAAAAACTGGATATCCATTGGGCGTTATTTTTTTACTATGCAGACGTCTTTTCCCTCCGAATTAACCGATTTTTTTCCCGGTTTTATTGTCTTTTTTTCCTGTTTTTGATATAAAAATAGTAATCTCTTAAGATGTGAATAGGGACAAACTTATTTATGGAAAAAATTCCATGACAAAGATAACCAATTGTGAAAAAATAAGATTCTCTAAAATTTTATCACTTAGGCTTTATTCTCTTATATATATAAAATTTTGTTTACAAAGGTGTGCTGAGGGTAATGACTTCCAGAAACTTTCTTACAATTGATGACTTTGACATACGCGGAAAGACAATCCTTTTAAGGGTCGACATGAACTCTCCTATGGACACCCAGGGTCACATTCTGGATGATATGAGGATCAGGAGTCACATTGCGACTCTTAAGGACCTCGAAAGCGCAAAAGTCGTTGTGCTTGCTCACCAGAGCAGACCAGGGAAAAAAGATTTCACTACGATGAAACCTCACGCCCACCTGCTGTCCAAATATCTGGGCAGGCAAGTTACTTATGTCGATGATATTTTCGGGACCTTTGCAAAAACCCAGATAGCTTCTATGGAAGATGGGGATGTTATTATGCTCGAAAATGTCCGGTTTTACTCGGAAGAAAGCCTGGAAAGAACGCCAGCTGAACAGGCAAATACATATATGGTCAAGAAACTGTCACCTTTTGTCGATATTTTCCTCAATGACGCGTTTGCGGTGTCTCACAGGTCTCACCTTTCTGTTGTGGGCTTTACCGAGATCCTACCTTCGGGAGCCGGTAGAGTAATGGAAAAAGAGCTTATATCTCTGGACAGGGGTGTCAAAGGGGGAGAAAGGCCAAGCATTTTCGTTCTGGGCGGAGCAAAAGTGGACGATTCCCTCAGAGTGACGGAAAACGTTCTCACAAACGGAGGTGCTGACAGAGTGCTTCTTACGGGAGTGGTTGCAAACGTTGCTCTTGCTGCTGCCGGAGTAAACATCGGAAAAGCCAATCTGGATTTCATCAAATCCCAGGGTTACGAGGGTCAGATCGAAAAAGCAAGAGGTTTGCTTGCTAAGTTCAAAGACAAAATTGGCCTTCCAAAGGACGTAGCTTTAAACGACAATAAAAAACGCGTTGAAGTGCCCATCTCCGAGCTTAATTCCGACTCTCTGCCTATCAATGATATCGGGCTCGAAACTATTGTTGATTATACAAATGAGATCCAGAATTCCAAAACTGTTGTCCTGAACGGTCCTGCTGGAGTTTCCGAAATTGATGATTTTGCCCTCGGGACACATGAAATTATAAAAGCTG
>DUIO01000091.1 GCA_013330315.1 Methanosarcina sp.
AACCTGTAAAAAATTCATTTTAATCTGTAAAATTCATTTTATGGCATATTCTAATAACCAAGGGATCCAATAAAGAAAAATATTAGGGGGCAAGCTACGGACGTTGTTAATGAGTTTGGTTTTGATCCGATTTTAGTGGATTTCCTGACAAAACTTGCTACAGCCTTTCTGATAGGAATTATGGTAGGCGTGGAGAGAGAGCACAGGAGCCTTGAGCATGAAATTTTTGCAGGCGTCAGGACTTATAGCATAACCTGTATAACAGGCATGATCGTTGCTCTCGTGAGCGAGGCAACAGGACAGGGCTTTGTTTATATAGCAGCGTTTTTCTTTGCAGCCGTTTGCTGCATAATTACCTATGCGAAAATATTCCTCTACCGGCGGATAGGGGTAACAAGTCCGGTTACCCTTTATTTTATCTTTATTATGGGAGTCCTTGTAGGGTATGACTATGGCCTGTATGCCATTGTGTCATCAATAGTAATAGCATTCCTCCTGATCCAGAAACAGCTTCTCCACCAGTTTGCAGGAAACCTGACAAAAGAAGAGCTTTATAATGCAGTTCAGTTTCTTGCAATAGCTTTTATTCTTTATCCGGTAATGCCGGATAAGCAATTTTTCGGGCTTATAAACCTGAGATCTGCAATCCTTATTGTGGTCATTGTCTCGCTGATAAGCTTCCTGAGTTACGTGCTTCTTAGGAAATTTGGTACGGAGCGCGGTCTCTGTTACTCGGGTTTTCTGGGAGGCTTTGTCAACAGTGAAGCTACAACAGGTGCGCTTGCCGGAATTTCAAAGAGAGCAGAAGGCATAACCGAACCTGTTCTTATGGGGATCCTGCTCTGTAATATCTCCATGCTTATCAGGAACCTTATATTAGCCCTGATAGTCGATCCGACTGGTAAGACTACCATGCTTATGCTCCCTCCCCAGATAGTGATTATCCTGGTGTCTGCCATCATGATTCTCAAGCATAATAAGAAAGTATGCCCGACAGGCGGAGGAGACCTTAAAATCGAATCTCCTTTTTCACTCGGGCAGGCATTCAAATTCGGCATAGCCTTTACCCTGATACTTATAATGGGTAACTTTGCCTATAACACCATGGGTACTATCGGAATTTATGTTACTGCTCTGGGAGCTCTTGTCAGCAGTTCGGGAGTAATAGTTTCCGTAACCCTTCTTGCCGTAAATGACGGTACTATCTCTTATGCAACAGCTGCAAACACAGCAGTGCTTGCAAGCCTTGTAAGTACTGTAAATAAAATTCTGCTTTCAAAAATCTCAGGGTCTGCCAGCCTTTTCTCTCTTGCATTGAACACTTTCGGTATCATTGCGTCTATCGGGGTTGTTGCTCTATTGCTATGGAATATCCTGTAATGGACCCTAATAAGAACGGAGATCAGGACAAAAAAGGTATTTCAGGGAAAGCACACCGGATATAATGGATTTATCCCCGAAGACCAATTTTTTTCCTCTTTGCAAAATAAAGGATCCCCAATAATAGAATATTTATAAAACGCTGCCAATATTAACAGTATAACGGATATTATCCGTCAGCATGGCAAATCTGGGGGGAAAAGATGATAGCCTGTAAAAGTTTTAAAACCGGTGTACTGGCAGTCTTTATTTTTATCCTGCTCATGGGTCCTATATCCATAGCCCTGGCTCAGGAGAGTAATACCAGAACCGGTGATCAGAGCAGTACCTCTGAAATAGAATCTCAGACACATAATATTGTGTTAATCAATGGCGCTTTCAGTCCGGACACAACAGAAATAAACCAGTATGACACGGTTATATGGCGCAACCTGAACAGACCGAAGAGAAGCTTTGTCCTTGTAAGTGAAGACAATCTCTGGGAAGATTTTAAACTTGGATACGGCAAGTCTTTCCAATATACCTTTGAAGAAACCGGAACCTTTGGCTTCAGCATTGAAGGAGAAAGAGACATGGTAGGTACGGTTGTTGTAAGAGAAGAAAGAGAGACTGCTGAAAGAACTCCTGCATCTGAAAGAGAAACCCGACCTCAGGTACAGCAGGAAGAAAGAGAACAGCAGAATGAAGAGAAGGTAACTCCCACAGCAACTGAGAAGGAGATTCCAAAGCAGACAGTAAAAAGGGTACAGAGTTCCGAAAATTCAATCGCGATACAGGGGTCCGACTTTTACCCGGATACTCTTGAACTTGACACAGGAGAAACAATAACCTGGAAAAACCTTAACAGACCCAAGCGTCCGTTTACCCTGGTGAGTGAAGACAGGCTTTTCGGAAACGAGCTACTGGGCTATGGAAAAAGCTTCTCATATACTTTTAATGAAGCCGGAGACTACACTTTCAGGCTGGATGAAATTCCCGGTTCGGAGTTAACCGTGAAAGTAGAGAAAAAATAAAAATGAAAGAAAGTAAAATCGGTGCCTCAACAAAGCCCGCTTAAAAGGAAGCTAACAAGGGAGAATAAAATAAAAATGAATTTTCCGAAAAGAAAATAATTTTTCAGGTAATTTTACTTTTTATTAATTTTCACTGGAAGCATCTCTTCAGGCTTCAGTCTTTTTCAGGTTTTTAAACTTTTTAAACTTTTTTAAACATATGTGGGCCTTTTTAAGCTTTTATACATGACTTAAATCAGAAAAAAATATCACATTTAAAATTGTTTTGCAATAAACAAAAATTATTGCCGTCCGTAAATATATTTACAAAAGCCTAAAATATCTTTATNNTATTAAATAAACAAGAATGGTCAATTAATGTTCGAAAAATTTAGATTTATTAAAGCCAGACCATTAAACAAAATTATTGAAACCCGGATTATTTCTGCAGATTTCAAATCCATAACCAAAAGAGATTGTGGGGAATAAAATGAAAACAAAACTTATTGTTCTGCTTCTAGTTTTAAGCGCAGTTTTGCTTTCGGGATGCGCTGAAGATGAACAACCTTCACCGGAAGAAAATGTGACGCCAGGAGAAACGGTTACCCCTGAAGAGACCGAGACCCCGGTAGAGACTGAAACTCCAGAGGAAGTCGAGACCCCTGTGGTAACGGAGACAGAAGAAGAGAATGTAACTCCAGTAGAAAATGAAACCGAAGTAGGACCGGCAATCAACACGTCCGGCATAAGGAAAACTCCCTATACAATAAGATTGGACAATTACAGGGCATCTTCCTCAAACCTTGACATTAAGAAAGGGGAGACAGTTGCCTGGCTAAATTATCAGGAAAGTCCGAGGAGGATTTTTACCCTCGTAAGCGAACAGGAACTCTTTGAGAACACAAATCTGGTATACAGGCGCTCTTTTGCCTATACCTTCAATGAGACCGGAGCTTATAACTTCACCGTAATCGGACAGCCCAGAATGAGTGTTAATGTAACTGTAAAAGAACCTTAATTAACTGTAAAAGGACCCTGTTCAGGGTTCTTAAAACAGGCGTTCTTAAATAGCTCTTTAACACCTGGTGAACAAACCCTGAAAAAATATAGCTTTATCTGGAAAAGTACCAAATT
>DUIO01000144.1 GCA_013330315.1 Methanosarcina sp.
TTGCCTGAAACAGACTACGGAAACATTTTTTTCTAAAGACATTGCATTTGCCAGACGGATAGTATAATAACTTATGCCGCTTAAAAAACGCTTGGAGGGTCCTGCTATACAAACGCTTCTGTTTGATGCCATCTATCTTAACTATCACATTATCTTTATATTAAGCTAATGCATTACTCTTTATAAGCACCCGTGCAAGAGAGGTTTATTCTTGAAAATAGCCCAGATCTGNNTCTCCACTCCCAGGTCTTTTGCCCCCGGAAACGCATACTTCATTTCCCCTCAGATCTACTTTTACCTTAGAAAACATAATTTTGATGTGATTCATGCACACAGCTATCACGCGCTTCCGGCTTTATTTGCAGCCTTTGGGAAATATGGAAGGAGATTTGTGTTTACACCGCATTACCACCGGAGCGGACACACTGCATTTAGGGACCTGCTGCATAAACCGTATAGACTATTTGGAAAAACGATCTTTGCCAGGGCAGATTCCGTAATATGTGTATCAGAATACGAAAAAAAGCTTATCGAGGCTGATTTCAGAGTTTCGGGGAAAACTGTGAAAATCCCAAACGGAATAAATCTTGCAGAATTTGAATACTTGAGAGCCCGGAAGAAAAAGGACAGCATCCAATGGAAAACTGAGAAAATAATAACCGGGAAAAAAACAATTGACGAAGAATATACTGGGAAAGGAAAGACTCAGAAAGGGAAACTCGAAAAAAAGTCCGAAAAAGAGAAGGTCCTTCTCTATGTGGGCCGCCTGGAAGAGTATAAAGGAGTGCAATATATTATCCAGAGCCTTCCTGAGCTTAAAGAGTTCAGGTTTAAGGTTGTAGGGAAAGGGCCATATGAAGCAGAGCTCCACAGTATGGCAAAAGACCTGGGAGTGGAGAAAAAAATTGATTGGTTAAAAGACCTTTCGAGGAAAGAACTTCTAGAATGCTATGCAGATGCAGACATATTTTTGATGCTTTCTTCTCATGAGGCATATGGGATTACGGTTGCCGAAGCACTGGCTGCAGGAACTCCCAGTGTGGTTGCAAAGGGGAGCGCGCTTGAGGAGTTCATCGACGGAACACGGTGTCTCGGTGCGGAAAATCCAATTAAAAAAGAAGAGCTGATAAAATTAATAAATCAAATAAAAGATATGAAACAAGAAAACAAATTTATTATGGATAATCTTACTATTTTTGATTGGGACTGCATAACAAAACAAATTGAAAATGTTTACAATAATTGAAAATGTTTACAATAATTGAAATATTTACGATAATTGAAGTTGTTTACAATAATTGAGCCTGGATGTTGCACAAATAAATCTGAACTGCATACAAATTAGAGTGAGGTTTATAAATTTTTAGAATATAAGCCTGTACATTATAAATCCGTATGCAGATATACTTGGTTCTTTCATCCTGCTGGTAAATCCCAGATAACAAAATTGCGATAATTATTAAAACTTAATCTCTTACTCCCCGTTATTTACCGTAGAAATCGTTTTCTGGGTTTATACCTTAGTCCGTCGACCATTGCAAACCAGTATCCTCTAGCAGAGTCAAAGTTTCCTTTTACAATTGATTCTATAATCCTGAAAAAGATCCCGGAGAGGGTAATAAATATAAGGCTTATATATTCAAGACTACAGGTGTTTTTATTTATTATAAATAATTTATTTCGATATCCATAATAGATCTGAAATGATTTTTTGAAGTTCTCGGATGTAGTCTTAGAACCGATATGCCAGATTTCAGCGTAAGGAGTGTATGTAAGATTTAATCCGGCTCGTCTGGCTCTCATACACCAATCAACATCTTCGTTATACATAAAAAAATCTTTATCCAGAAGCCCTACTTTCTCAAGGGCTTTTCTGTTAATCATAAGAGCGCAGCCTGTTATCCATTCAACCTGCTTATAATGCCCATTTTCATTGGAGGGATCGTCTGCAAAATTATAGTATTTTGTGATTTTTCCTCCTCTATACCAGACTTTAGAAGGAACATCATAGTAATAAATTTTAGGTCCAATAGCTGCCGAGTCGGGATTATCCATTGCAGCTCCGGCCATTTTCAAGATAAAATTATCATTAAATACAGTATCATTATTCAATAATAATATCCATTCTCCCCTGGCAACCCTTATTCCCGCATTATTTCCTTCAGCAAAACCGAGATTTTCGTTATTATTTATAAAGCAGAGATTATGTTCATTTGCAACATCAGCAAGCTTTACAACGGAATCATCCTTAGAACCATTATCAATAACAATAATTTCGAAATCCTTATAATGAGTTTTATTTTTTAGAAGGGATTCTATGCAATCAATCGTCATGTCGGGTTGATTATAGTTCAAAAGGATTACGGATAACATAGTAATCAGTGACGCAGGGGACTTTTTTTACTATTTATAAGTTCAAATTTCAAAAAAGATCTGGCGGCAATGGCAAGTTTCGCAGAGCACACGAAAGGGTGCCAGAGCCAGGCTAGATCCCTATCTTTTATGACACCATAGAGAGCTAATCCTGTAGGACATATGATTGAGTTTGAAATGATAAATGAAATAGCACTGCCGCTCCCTTTATCATTTTCTTCTTTCTCGGTC
>DUIO01000228.1 GCA_013330315.1 Methanosarcina sp.
TTCATCAACTACTGCCAGGGCATTATGCACCTGAACCAGAGGTATGATGTCTGGATGAGAATGTCCAAGGACACAGCTGCAAAGATGGACTCCTTCGAACCTTTCGGAAAAGCTGTTATGATGCTCTTCAAGAGCGAACTGCCCTTCATCGAGAAGATGCAGGTTACATTCTACACCGACCAGGCTGAAGTTGAGAAGCAGCTTGAATCTGCAAAGGAGATCTTCAAGGCAAGAGACGCAAGGACAAAAGACCTGCACGACGAAGATGTGGATGTCTTCTACGGATGCACACTCTGCCAGTCCTTTGCTCCGACTAACGTCTGTGTAGTTTCCCCTGACAGAGTCTCACTCTGTGGTGCAATTAACTGGTTCGACGGCCGCGCAGCAGCAAAAGTAGATCCGGAAGGCCCGCAGTTCTCGATTGATAAGGGTGAGTGCCTTGATGCAAGCACTGGAGAATACACCGGAATCAACGAAATTGCCAAGAAACTTTCAAGCGGCGAATTCGACAAGATCAAACTCCACTCCTTCTTTGACTCCCCGCACACATCCTGCGGCTGCTTCGAAGTAGTCGGGTTCTATATCCCTGAAGTTGACGGTATCGTCTGGGTAGACAGAGAATACCAGGGCATGGCTCCGAACGGTATTGGCTTCTCCACAATGGCAGGTCAGACCGGTGGTGGAAAACAGATCGTAGGTTTCCTCGGNNAGGAAGAAGAAGAGGAAGAAGAAGAGGAAGTAGCTGTTGCAGCAGCTCCGATGATGATGCCCGCAGCCGGCTTCCAGATGCCTGCAATGCCAATGATGTCCGGAGGCTCAGGCAGCGGAATAAAGCTGACCTTCAAGAACGCAAAGATCACTATTGACAGGATGATCATCAGCGAGAAGAAGGAAAAGAAATAACCGAGTGACGACAGGCAATTGCCTAAAACCGAAAAACAATCAAAAGGGGTATTCTGTGACAAAAGTAATTGCAATAACGGGAAAAGGTGGGACTGGTAAAACAGCGGTAGCGGCTCTTCTGATCCGCTACCTTTCCAAAAAAGGGAAGTTTTTACTGGCAGTTGATGCAGATGCTGATACTAACCTGCCTGAAACCCTTGGCGCTGAGAACGTAAAAACGATCGGGGATGCAAAAGAGTTTTTACAGGCAGAAATTACCAAACCGAGGCCTGATAACCCTGATATGAATAAAGAGTCAGTGCTTAAAAGCAAGGTCTACGAGATAATTGAAGAGATGCCGGGCTATGATCTTCTTGTTATGGGCAGACCCGAAGGATCAGGATGTTACTGCTATGTAAACAACCTNNGGGGCATCATGGATAAACTGATTGTGAACTATGATGTGGTCGTTATTGATGCCGAAGCCGGGCTTGAGCATTTCAGCAGGAAAATTATCAGGGATATTGATGACCTTATTGTTGTGACTGACGCATCACGCAGAGGTTTCAGAACTGCCGAAAGGATTCATGAACTTGTGGATGAACTGGACTCAAACGTAGGCAGAATTCACGTTATTGCAAACAAAGTTACAGATGCAAACCGCGAAGAGCTAGTTAAACTGGCAGGGGACCTTGAGATTAACATGATAGGTATGATTCCTCTTGATCCAAAAATAGAGGAAATGGACATAAAAGGTATACCTCTCTTTGAAATCCCGGATGATTCGGTTGCTGCACAAGAAATTGAAAAAATTGTACAAAAACTGGGGATTTAACCCCAGATTTTTTTTGAACCTGTGGATTATGCAGAAAACCGTACAGGAATAATAACAGGACCCCATATCCGGCTTAAGGCTTGAAACGGCAGTTAAAATCACAGGAATATGGAGCAGGATTCATTCCTGTCCAGGACCCTGTTCCTGGACAGGGGAAAAGATTGGAAACAAATCCTGTATTACATCCTTATACAGCCACTCATAAAAACGGAAAAGATACGGAAACGGTGAGGTTTACATGGCAAAGAAAATGAAGTTATCTGATATTACAAGCATGTTCGCGGGAATGGATGTAGAAGCCCTCGAAGGTGTAACTATAGAAGGGGACATTGAGATTGACCTCGGTGGACTCGGAGGCGGCTTTGACCCGATGCTTGCAGCAGCTCTCGGACAGGAGAGTGCAGTACTTGCCCAGCACTTCGCAAGAATAGCCAGCATGTTCGGATATCCGGTAGGATTTGGTGCACAGCCAGCTGCTCCGGCAATATCACCAGCCCTGGCAGCACCAAAACTCAAAGATCTAATACCTGCAAAGTTCGATGTTGCTAACATTGCAGAATGGGCAACCCAGATCCAGGAAGTACCAATAGGAAACACGTCTGCAGACGGCGGAAGCCGTGGAAAGAGAGTGGTAGTGGGTGGAGAAAAAGCACTTCCGTTCTTCCCGGACGCACCAATGCCCAACAGGAACCAGGTAACAATTGACGTGTTCGACATGAGAATAGGGCTTGCAAAAGCTGTCAAGGAAAACTATGATGAAGTCATGGACAGCCCGGGAGAATGGGCAAAGAAGAACGTTGAGAAATTCAACGCAGACATGATTACCATCCACCTGATTTCAACAGACCCGCTCATTAAAGACACGCCTGCAAAGGAAGCAGCAAAGACGGTGGAAGAAGTTCTGCAGGCTGTTGATGTACCAATAGCAATCGGTGGGTCAGGAAACCCGCAGAAGGACCCGGAAGTACTCGCAAGAGCAGCAGAAGTTGCAGAGGGCGAGCGCTGTCTACTTGCATCGGCAAGCCTGAACCTGGACTATGCAGCAATTGCAGAAGCAGCAATTAAGTACGACCACGACGTGCTCTCCTGGACTCAGCTGGACATGAACGCCCAGAAGGAGCTCAACAGGAAACTCATGAAGCAGTGCAACGTACCAAGAGACAGGATCATAATGGACCCGACAACGGCAGCTCTAGGATACGGTCTTGACTACGCTTACACAAATATGGAGCGTATCAGACTTGCAGCACTCATGGGTGACGACGAACTGACATTCCCGATGTCTTCGGGTACTACTAATGCATGGGGTGCCCGTGAATCATGGATGGTAAGCTCACCACTAAAAGAGGACTCTGACTGGGGACCCAGAGAATACAGAGGTCCGATATGGGAAATCGTTACAGGGCTCTCACTTGCAATTGCAGGTAACGACCTGTTCATGATGATGCACCCAACNNATGAAAATAAACAGCCCATTAGAAGCTTACAAGTACCTGCCCCAGACTAACTGTGGAGAATGTGGTGAAGCTACATGTATGGCGTTTGCATCCAAGCTCATAGACAGGTCAGGAAAGACGTCAGACTGCCCACCACTTATTAAGGAAAAGAAGTTTGCAAAGAAACTTGCAGAACTTGACAGGCTACTTGCACCTGAAATTCGCCAGGTAACTATAGGAGCAGGCGACAAAGCAGTCAACATTGGTGGAGACGATGTCCTGTACCGCCACAAACTAACATTCTTTAACAAGACAAAGATGTTCTTTGATGTGGCAGACAATATGGACGAAGCTGCACTTGTTGAGAGAGTTAAGAGCATAGCGAATTACAAGAAGTTCTATGTAGGACGAAACCTGCTGCTTGACGGTGTGGCAATCAGAGCCGTTTCAAATGACCCGGCAAAGTTTGCGGCAGCTGTCAAGAAGGTTGCAGAAGTAGGCCTGCCAATGATATTCTGCTCTTTTAACCCGGCAGTCCTTAAGGCAGGACTGGAAGCAGCAAAGGACAAGAACCCGCTGCTCTATGCCGCAAATAAGGACAACTGGAAAGAAGTGGGAGAACTCGCACTTGAGTACAATGTGCCTGTGGTTGTTTCAGCCTTCAATGACCTTGATGGCCTAAAGACCCTTGCAAAGACATTTGCAGAGGCAGGAATTAAGGACATTGTCCTTGACCCGGGAACTTACCCGAGCGGAAAGGGCCTGAAGGACACATTCACCAACTTCCTCAAGATCAGGAGAGCAGGAATTATGGGAGACACCGAGATCGCATACCCGATAATGGCACTCCCGTTCACGGCATGGATGGCCGGAATTTCCGACCCTGTCAGCGCATCGTACTGGGAAACAGTGATGGCTTCAGTCTTTACCATAAGGTACGGAGACATTATGATTCTCCACAGTATGGAGCCATATGCAACCATGCCCGAAGTGCACCTGGCAGAAACAATATACACAGACCCGAGGTCTCCTGTTGCTGTGGACTCGAAGATGTACAAGGTAGGAAACCCAACTGCGGACTCACCTGTGCTCTTTACAACAAACTTCGCCCTCACATACTATACAGTAGAGAGCGACCTGTCCTCAAACGGAATAGACTGCTGGCTCCTTGCAGTTAACACAGACGGAATCGGTGTTGAAGCTGCAGTGGCTGGTGGACAGCTGACAGCTGACAAGGTAAAGGACGCATTTGACAAGGCAGGGTTCGACCTCAAGACGGCCGTAAACCACAACACAGTTATTACTCCGGGTCTGGCAGCTCGCCTCCAGGGGGACCTTGAGGACAAGCTAGGGGCAAACGTAAAAGTAGGCCCAATGGACTCAGGAAGACTACCAGGCTGGATGGAAAAGAACTGGCCACCTAAATAAAGTAGAATTCAGTTTGAGTATTAATATTCCGTGTCTCCCTGGCACGGAATAAAATTTATTGCAACTTTTACAAAAAGTAATTTTCTATTTTTTCAGATAGGTCCTTAATTGAAAAAAAGTGGCATAAACCTGCTTCGTAATAGTTTAAATTTGAAATAAATCTGAAACTCAGGATGATCTTTCGTGCCTCAGAACTCATAGGGCTCATCATGGAATCAGCCGGATTTTTCATCACAGGCACGTGTTTGAGATTAAAAATGATTTAAGGAATTATTTTTATTAAGAGAATTATCCATTCTCAAAATAAAAACTTTCTCAAAATAAAAATACTTCAGTATTCTCCACGCAGTTCAGCCTGAATTTCTTCTGCGATTTCGCGGGCTGCTTCTTTGGGAGATTCTGCTTTATATATGCTCCTGCCTACAATTACCCAGTCTGCTCCTGCAGCAATAACATCCGAAGCTTTTCCGCCCTGGGCGCCTACGCCTGGAGAGATGATAGTAAGTTTGTCTCCAATAATTCTTCTGATCTTCTTTACCCTTTCCGGCCTGGTAGCTGGAGCTACAAGCCCGAAGGCTCCTGCTTCAAGGGCCATTTTTGCGATTTGTTCTGCCACAGGCTGCATAAAAGTGGCTCCTCCAGGGTGGCACATTTCGCTTACAACAAAGACATCTTTTCGGTATTCGGAAGCAATCTCGATACAGGCATCAAGGCTATCCCTGCCAGTAAAACCCTGAACAATAACCGCATCGGCTCCGGCTTCAAATANNGCTATAACCGGGGCAAATTCGGCAAGTTCCCTGATTATGTTAAGACCTGTTGCAAGAATAAGAGGGTACCCTACTTTTATCGCGTCCACGAATTCCCAGACGTCTTCTGCGATTTTCAACGCTTCTTCCCTGTCGGTTACGTCAAGGGCAAGGATCATGCAGGTATTCCTTTCCATCAAATCACCTCTTTGAAAGGCGTGTCCGCACAGCCGAAACAATAAGCGGTAAAGTAATGGTTGCATCTGCATATACAGTTACTGATTTAGCATCTTCTCCTACCTTTCCCCATGACTGGGCTTCGTCAAGGGTTGCCCCGCTCAAGCCTCCGGTCTCCGGGCGGTCCATTGTTAGCTGGATTGCGTAGTCAAAGGACTTGGGGGTTACAAGCATGGACTGAAGGATATAGTTCTTGGGAACTCCTCCTCCAAGCAGCATTGCACCTGCACTTTCAGCTTCATAGCAGATTTCCATGAACTCGTGCATGTCCGCAAAAGCGTCCACATGCAGAGGGTTTCCTTCTTTGTACAGCCATGCCTGAAGCCCTATTACCGAATCCTGAAGGGCAGGGCAGTAGACAGGCACACCCATTTCTGCAGCGGTTTTGAGGATTGAGGAGTCGTCGTCCAGGTTTTTTCCGATTTCAGTAAGGACCTGACGGATTGAGAGTTTTTCCTCGGGAAGCCCTGCATAAACACCCTGCAGGAACTCTTCAAGGTCGGTAAAGTGCTGGTCAGGGAGGTAGACATCATAGATCCTGTCAATGCATTCATGCCTGAGCTGAATATCGTTTGCGCAGTCCGAGCCCTTATAATGGTGAAGGCCGAGAGCTTCAACCGTATCATGTACCATATTGGCGCCTGTTGTAACAAGCACATCTATGTATCCGTCCCTTATCAGGTCTGCAACAATGCTCCTCATTCCTGCAGGTGTCATTGCTCCTGCAAGCCCGAAAAATTTCGTGGTTTTCTCGGAAGCCAGCATCTCGTAATAGATGTCCACGGCTTCAGATAGCCTGCCCGCTCCAAAGGCACAGCCGGCATATTCTTTCACAAGCTCGTCTACGGTCATGTTCGGGACTATTTTTGCCCCCCTGACCGGAGTGGTAAGATTTTTAGCAGAAGCTCCAAAGTCCATTTTTTGTTCCTCAGAAATTACAAGATTATTAAAATGTAATCATGTTAAAGTGAATGCTTAAATAAATATGCAGGGCATCAGCACACATACGTAGCCTGACACCAATTATGATGCCTTAATTTACGACTAGTTAAATAAACCCAGATAAATCCGGAGCATGGTAACCGGCTTCAACAGTAGAAGTCGGATTAATGGATTTGAGGTGGATTTGAGATGGATTTGAGATTTCCCGGATAGTCATTGTTTTAAACATCAGGCAATAGTCATTATGTTCATGCAAAGTAACTATATACTGATTTATGTGAACACCTTGGTATAGATAAACCTTCTCTTTAAAGATTGAGAAAAAATCCGTTCCGTGAGAGCGAAAAGAAAAGGCAGGCCAGACCTGCAGAAAAGCAGATTAGAGGCCTGTTAATGGATATTGAGAGAGATTAAAGCAGATTAGAAATGTCAGAATAGATCAAAGCGGATTAAAAAGGCAGAAGAACCAAAGATGATTAAAAGGGTCGAAAGAAGAATGAAGAGATAATGGACATAATAACGAAATGGAAGTTAGAAGAAAAATATAACTAAAAGGCATTGGAAAAAACAAAATAACAAGAGATGGTAATAAAGCAAAAACCAGGTACGAAAAATGCAGGATGAGATAATAAGATACGAAAATGCCGGCATAAGTTTCGGAAACAAAAAAGTGCTTTCTAATTTTTCTCTTTGCATTCCGAAAGGAAAAAAAGTCCTGCTGAAAGGAAAATCAGGAGCCGGCAAATCAACTCTGTTCAAAGCACTTCTCGGGTTTGAAAAGCTTTCCGAAGGCGCGGTTTATTATAAAGGAAAAGCCTTAAGCCCGCAGGTAGCCTGGCAGGTCCGGAAAGAGGCAGCATATATTTCCCAGGATACGGACCTCGGAGAAGGGCCCATAAAGCTCCTGCTTGAGGAAATCCGTGCTTATAAGCCCAACAGGGGAAAAATGAACCCCGAAAAGTTTCATATGCTTATTAATGAGTTCGAGCTGGAAAAAGATATACTCGAAAAAAACTTTGAACGCCTGTCCGGGGGAGAAAAACAGAGAATAGGGATTCTAATAGCCCTGCTACTTGAGAGGGATATTTTCCTTCTCGATGAAGCAACCTCAGCTCTCGACTCCGGGCTTAAGAAAAAGGTTGCTGATTACTTCCTTAAACATACGGATTGGACCCTTTTCATAATTTCCCATGACCGCGAATGGGAAAGGAATGAAGTAGAGATTGTCAATGTGGAAAAAGCCGGATCTGGCTAAAAGGCCTAACATGACATATTATCGGAAAAACTGACATATTATCGGAAAAATTGTAAAATGCACCACCTAAGGTGGTGCCCGAGAAGGTTAAGGCCGGTTGGATTACTGGGTGAATTACCGGTTAAATTTAGGGGCCTTAAAAAGGGCAAATAAAAGTAAAATAAAAAATGGCACAAAGATAAGGCACAAACATAAAGAGGAATTCTCAGATGGCAAGCCCGGATATATCGATACCTTCCATGATATTATGCTTCTTGCTGCTTTCAATCCCTCTGGCAATAAATTACAAAATAAAACTTAACCTGTCCCGGAGGACTATAAACTCTGTCACGCGCATGACCGTACAGCTTGCTCTTGTAGGGGTGTTTTTGACCTTTATTTTCGACCTGAACAGCGGGATTCTAAATATAGCATGGCTGCTTGGAATGGTCACGGTTGCAAGCTACACAACAATACGCAATGTCGAACTCCAGATGGAAAAACTGTTTCTTCCGGTGATCCTTTCCTTTACTGTGGCAAACCTGAGCATACTTTTATACTTTAACGAATTTGTGCTCGATCTTGAAAATCTTCTGGAAGCTCGTTTTCTGATCCCCATAGGAGGCATGATTCTCGGGAATTCCCTTAGCGGGAATGTTGTGGGCATAGGAGAGTTTTATGCAGATATCAGGAGGAATGAGAACAGGTACCTTTACAATCTGTCTCTCGGGGCAAGCAGATATGAAGCTCTCCTCCCCTATATTCGGAAATGCCTCCGGTCTGCCCTCCGTCCCACCCTTGCGAATATTGCAACAGCCGGAGTTGTCTTTCTTCCGGGCATGATGACAGGACAGATCCTCGGAGGTGCCAGCCCTATCCTTGCAATCAAGTACCAGATATCAATAATGATCACTATTTACGTATCCACAGCCCTGAGTACAACCTTCAGCATCCTGAGCACTACCCAGGCTGCTTCTGATGACTACGGTCTCGTCAAAAAGGAAATATACAGGAAAAAGGGCAAAAACTGATGGCCTTAACCTCTAATGCCCCTTAGAGTCACACGTATCCCGTAATGTTCTGCCCCGTGAGGCAGCGCTCAGATACCATAAGGAAATTTCACACGTATCCTGTGATGTCCTGCCCTATGGGAGTACTTTTTCTTATGCATTCCTCGCCATACTGAACCATATCCCTGACTGCATTTTTAAGTATGGAAGGGTAAATCTGGCCTACCTGTTCCCACACAGGTCTTCCATGACAAAAAAACTTAAAAGTTGGAGTTCCCTGGATCCCGTACCTTTCTGTAGTCCACGGGTTTAATTCTATATTCATTCTGGCAAAGACTGCTGATGCCCCGTACTCTCTGGCATATTCCTGAAAATAGGGTTCCATAGCTTTACAATACGGGCAGGTAAGAGTGTAAAACATTACAACAATAGGTTTTTTAGAATCCTCTACCTGCTGACCCCAGGTCGCATCCTCAAGTTCAATAATATTACTTTCGTTCAGTATACTTCCCCCTCAAAATTATAAGATAAATGAATTAAATTAGAGAACAAATCCGGTCCGGAATTTCAGGAAATTTATTTTTTATGACAGCGATACTTTACGCTTTTAATGTAGCAATATTAGACCTTCATAGAATTAAAGTTCACGCATCCAGAAAGTGAAGTTCTCAAATTTTAAAACCAAAATAGACAAAAATAAAACTGAAAACGAAAAAAGTCTGTCTTGATGGCAAATTCCGGGAATCTAAAAAAATAGCGCACATGAACCTGATTTGCCAGTAAAATTAAAAAGTAAAAGGGGGAGAACAAAACTCCACCACAGACGCAGTGCTGGATTGTTCTTCAGACTTCTTTTTCTTCATAGTCAGGGTTCATTGTTTCATCGAAACATGTGCTGCAGATGTACTTATCATCAAGACACGTCTCTTTGAAATTTATTTTTGGACCACCTGGTTTCGTAGTTGCTTCTTTGAATACATAGAATTTTTCATTAAATTCAATAGGTTGCCCGCATCTTGTACATACAAAAGGCGGATTCTCAACCGAATCAATTGCACATTCAATACATATCAGGTCGGACTTATCTCCGTGAACATCCTTAAATTTGATCGGTTTCATATCTAAACTTGTATCCACGACTAGCACATCTTCCAGCAGTTCCAGACCACAGATGTTACAGTATTCTTTCATTGTGTTGCCTCCTTTTTTCAGAGGAATCTTCACAAAATTCTGTGCTGAGTCTACAAAAGCTTCTAAACTCTCCGTGTTTGCACTCATTTAATTCCCCAATTTCGCCTATTTTATCCATTCATACCGAACCTTCATCTTTTTTCCGCATTCTATTCCGGTCCGGTACCTTTCACACCTTTTATCTGAATTATCACCCAGCCGGATAATACAGGACTGCCGGCATCTCAGCCAGAGAAGCTTTTCCCGGGGCTAAGGCAAAAGTAAAGCGGCAAAATACATATGTATTTTTATTACAATGTATTCCCGGAAAATACTCTACGCACTCAGGCAACAACAATCCGAGAAAACAAAGTACAAAAAATGTGTTTCAAACCGCTTTTCAGCTCTGGTTTTACTTCCCTATGTAAATATATGTTTTAAAACTATATACAGTTATCCATTTTGATCGAATAAGGCGAATAATAACATAAAACAAAGAATTTTATTACTCTTTGACCAATACATAAGAAGGGTAAATAAGACTATAAAAGGACTCGAAAAAAATGCTCAAGCAGAGATTCGTGCTGGATACCACGGCACTAACGGACCTGCAGACTCGGGAAGTTATGGGCTATACGTCCCTCTGTGAAGGGATGAAAGCAATACTTGACCTTATAGCCGATGCCCGCCTGCATTTCGGGATCAGTTGTTATGTTCCCTATCCATCGGTGTACAAAGAGATGTACGAATTTGCAAGCCGCAACGGCTGTGACAGAGAGGTTACGGCAAAGATAGATACCTGGCTTGTGAAAAAATCTCCTGACCGCTATAGAGTGGATGTAACCTCGCAGATCTTCCATGAATACGTATCTTATATGCGAGAGAGGATCAACCGCGGGATGGGGGTTGCAGAGGATGCAATATGGGAAGCAGCAACCGAATGTCTCTTCATGGATAATCCGCAAAACAAGAAAAAAGAATTCAGAGAAGAGGTTGAAAGAGAGGTCATTGGCGGGATAATCGGCAAATTCAGGAACAAGTACAGGGCAGCTCTCAGGTATGGAATTCTTGACAGCGCGCCTGATATTGACGTTTTGATCCTCGCCAAGGAACTTGACGCGGCTGTCATTGCAAGCGACTACGGAATTGAAAAATGGGCAGAACAGCTTGGGGTCCGTTTTGTGCCTGCAAATACGTTTCCTATGATGATCAAAGAGTATCTCAAGCACGGGCCTGAAGGAAAAAAGGAACCAGAATATGAGGATAAAAAGAAAAAGGACGATCTGGGAGAAACCGATTTTATTTGATAGGGCATAATAAATTCGGATAGGCATAAAGAGTGACAGATTCAGGCATCCCCCAATTAAATTCAAAGGATTGCGAGGAAGCTCTATTCAGTCTACCTCTACCGGTTGACTCTATTAACTCCGCTTATCCGATTTACTGCAATATCTTGCCGAATATTTCATTTTCAATTTATCGGGATACGTTTACTGATAAAGATATACGATAGATAAGCATAAACAAGATCTTCGCTTAGATTAATATTAATTCTCTTACATTAATATTAATTCCATATATTTCAAGCCTTTAAGGCAATCCGGGGGGAAAGAGTTTGAGAAATATTGTTATAGAAGAGTTGAAAGCTTCGGGAGT
This sequence comes from Methanosarcina sp., assembly GCA_013330315.1. Taxonomy (GTDB): domain Archaea; phylum Halobacteriota; class Methanosarcinia; order Methanosarcinales; family Methanosarcinaceae; genus Methanosarcina; species Methanosarcina sp8098u. The sequence goes on from DUIO01000228.1 coordinate 11,580, forward strand.
TTATCGCCAGAAGGTGGAGGTTGTTGAAAGGAAAGGGCTCGGGCATCCTGACTATATCTGTGATGCGATCATGGAACAGATTTCAGTAAATCTCAGCCAGAAATACCTTGAGACCTTCGGGACTATCCTTCATCATAATATAGACAAGGGAATGCTTGTTGCAGGTGAAGTGGAAGGAAAATTCGGAGGGGGAAAAGTTGTAAGCCCTATGCGGCTCATTATAGGGGACAGGGCTACCTTCGAATATGAGGGAGTTGAGATCGATGTTCCCGGGCTTGCAGTCAATACGGCAAAAGAATGGATTTCGGAAAAGCTCCGTTTTGTAGACCCTGAGAACCTCATTTACCAGGTAGAACTCAAAAAGGGCTCTGCAGAACTTACGGATATTTTTAGCAGGGGAGGAAAAGTCCTGGGAGCAAACGATACATCCGCAGCAGTCGGGTATGCGCCTCTTAGCCCTACTGAAAGGCTGGTCCTTGATACGGAACATTACCTTAACTCAAAAGAATTCAAAAAAGAATATCCTGAGTCAGGAGAAGATATAAAGGTCATGGGGCTCAGGCATAAGGAGAATGTGCACCTTACCGTTGCTGCTCCTTTCGTGGATAGATACGTTGAATCCGAAGAGGATTATTTCAAAAAGAAGATCGAACTTCACGACAGGATTGAAGAATTTGCTGCAGGGTTTGCTGAAAGAGAAAGAGCAGAAGTTGAAGCCTGCATATGTGCAAGACCTACTGCTTCCCTTAATACCCTCGATATGCCTGGCAGGGGAATGGAAGGAATTTACACAACAGTTACCGGAACCTCTGCAGAGGATGCCGACTGCGGCGAAGTGGGGCGTGGAAACCGCGTAAACGGGATAATCCCCTTAAACCGCCCGGTCAGCAGTGAAGCTGCAGCAGGGAAAAACCCTGTAAGCCATATAGGAAAGATTTACAATCTACTCTCTCACAGAATAGCAGCCGAGATTTACAGGGAAGTCCCTGATGTCTCGGAAGTATATGTATGGCTCCTGAGTGAAATAGGGACTCCTATTGACCAGCCTCAAATTGCAACTGCCCAGCTGATTATGAAAAAAGGTGCAGCCGGAGACGTTGAAAAAGAAGCGGCAGAGGTTATAGAAAGAGAACTTGAAAATATTCATTCCTTCTCAATGGAACTTGTAGCAGGAAGGAAACCCATCTGCTGAACGGGCAAATTAGAAAAAGCCTGACTTTCAGCAGTATTGTTATAAGCAGGCTTTATAAAAAATAGGTTTTGGAAAAAATAGTTGATATATAGGGCCATATCCGTTATTCGGTTTACACCCCGGCAATAAAAGCTATCAGCGCAAACAACATAGCTATTTTGAACATTTTAGAGGACTTTGTGGGGTTGTTCTTTATAAGCAGTTGAGCAATGGCTGCAAGAAACCCCAGGTCTGCCAGAAAAACAAGATAAAGATAGCGAAGCCCCAGGATATGCATAATGTAAGGGAGCGGGCTCAAAAGTACGGCAAGGAGCCCTATAAGCACTGCAAGGTATCCTGCTTTTTTTGCACCTATCCTGAGGGGCAGGGTATCTGCCCCTTCTTTACTGTCCCCTTCCATATCCTCAATGTCCTTTACAATTTCTCGGGCTGTAATTGCAAGAGCTGCAAGCAAAAACAGTACGGAAAGAGCTTCAAGTCCTCCAATTCCGAAAACGGAAGCTCCGAATAAAAAAACGGAGCCTGTAAGGTAGCCTATACTCAGGTTCCCTAAAAGGGGCGTGCCTTTGAGGGTTTTTGCATACAGGATCAACAGCAGGGAATTAAAAAGAGAAATTAACCCGCAGATGGAATTTATTGAGAAAGCCAGGAGGGTTCCGAGGGCAAAGAGAAGGTAAGAAAAATAAAAAGCCTCTTTTGCTTTTACGCGGCCGGACGGAATAGGCCTTTCAGGACGGTTGATAGAATCTATTTTTATGTCATAATAATCGTTAATTGTATTTCCTGCACCTGAAACTAGAAATACTACCAGAAACACGAGCCCTGAATCAATATAAGGGAAAGATCCCGCAAAATCCGAACCTGAAGGTCCTGAAACCAGAATATTAAAAGCTATCAAAGTTCCGATTACGGCTGCAAACCCCGCCATCAGGCAGTTTCCGTACCTCATAAGCTCCAGATATGTGCGTATTCCGGCAGACATCAGAAGAAACAGCATTATAAAGTATTAAAATTTTGCCAAAAATAAAGCTGACGATTATGTTGCCAAGCACCTGTCTGTATGACAGGAGCCCTTTATCTGGTTATTATCGTCGTCACCTTCTAAAGAATCCGGATCAACTGCCTATTCATAGAAAACGCAACCTTTTTTAGATCTGCAGTTTATTGCAGTCATAGGAGAAGTATACTCAGAATAAATTCTAAATTTTTTTTATATGAATAACATAATAAATTGTTAAGGACTTACGGTGTACAGTAGAGATTTCTGTTTACGGATGTGCTGGCGGAGGCCATAAAAATGAAACCCCATTTTTTAATTTCCCTAATTTATGTACTGTTGATAATATTGATAATTCCTGGAATGACTCCCGGCATGGCGTCTGCTGCAGATGAAGCAGCAGGAGATAGCGGAAGTTCAGATACAGCAGATCNNGATACTGATGATTCGGGAGATTCGGATACAGACGGTTCCGACTCTGATGATTCTGATGACTCAGGCTCTGATGGTTCCGATTCCGGAGATTCTGATACAGGGGATTCAGATACTGGGGATTCTGATTCCGATAATTCTGATTCGGATAATCCCGATTCCGATAATTTTGATTCCGATGGTTCCGGCTCTGATGATTCTGATACTGGAGACTCGGATACGGACGACTCCGGAACAGGAGGCTCTGATATCGGGAAGGATGAAGATGACGGGAGTTCCGATTCGAATCCTAATTCCAATTCGGGCTCCGGCACCAAACCCGATTCGAGTTCAGGGTCCAACTCCGGCTCCAGTTCAAGCAGCAGTTCAGGTTCCAATTCCAGCTCCAGCTCTAGCTCCATTTCTGGCTCTAACTCAAGTTCTAACTCCAGTTCATCGGGGTCAGGCTCAAGCTCAGACTCAAGCGGCATGGGAAGCGGCGTCTCCACAGAACCAGCCACAAACATTGAGATCAAAGAGCTTGCCACCAGGAACGTAATAAGCGGGTATCATATTAGATACGATTTTCCGGAAAACGTCACATCTATAACGTATATCGAATATGATGCAAAAAGGACATTCAGAAAAACAATAGCAGTCGTAGAAATGCTTAAAGACAAATCTACCCTGGTTCCGATGCTCCCTCCAGGGGAGATATACAGGCATGTAAACATATGGGTAGGAGAGAATGCTGCTGGACTTCCGACTTCCCTTAAAAACGGGGTCATAGGTTTTAAAGTTGAAAAAGCCTGGATTGAACAAAATAATATTACAGAGTCCCAGATAACCCTCCAATGGTACAACGAAGGCTGGGAAGTTCTTGATACGGAAAGGATTGGGGAAGATGAAAATTACATTTACTTCGAATCCAGAACTCCCGGCTACTCTTTCTTTGCAATTACGGAACATGATGCAGGGAAAAAGAAAGGAGAAACTCAATTAGAGAAAACTCTAAGAAGTCTGACAGGACAAAAAAGCATAGACGAAAAGCCTATGAAGGCGGCTAAAATGT
>DUIO01000114.1 GCA_013330315.1 Methanosarcina sp.
TCGGCTACTTCTTCTTCGGCTACGTCTTCTTCAGCTACGTCTTCGACTACATCTTCAGCTGGAGCTTCTTCAACGGCTCCTTCGCCTTCAGCAAGTCCTTCTTCAGCTACGGGGGTTCCTTCAACTGCTCCTTCTTCTGCTCCTTCTTCTGTTCCGTTTTCAGCACAGCCGGCTGCAAAGACAACAGTAGCAATTACAAGGAGCATTGCCATGATCTTTAACATTTTTTTCATTAATTTTACCTCTAAAAGTTCTCTTCCTTTTTTACACCCATCTCATACAAATTCATGAGACTTTGATATGAGATATTTATGCATGACCAGCCAATAAGATTAAAACCTTTCGATTTGGTAAAAAAATAAGAGAACGAAGGAGTCCTCATTACTTCTATTTATAGACCATTTAAGATTTATAGTTCAATTATTTTAATATACATTATCCCATTTTTAATTCAATTAAGAATGATGGATATTTAATCGGCTGATGCGACATAAAAGAAATAGAATTTGAAAAAGGGCAAGTATGAGATCAGCAAAAAGTACTTAAAGACATTACAATGTTCTCCGGTTGCGTCGCTATAAAACTTTAAAGCCTTAAGTGTAAAAGTAATTAAATAAGAAATGATGAGGAAAAAACCTGAACAACTACAAAACTCTGAGAGGCTCTGGAAAGGCTCAAAAAGAATTCAAAAATTCCGTATTTATCGGGTATGCAAGGCATGTAAAAAATGAGGTTGAGGCAAAAGTTTTTATAAGTGAGATAAAAAGGCTGAATGAAGATGCGAACCATAATGTTTCAGCCTATTTTGTGAAGGAAGAAGGCTCCTTCGCCCTCAAATACGACGATGACGGAGAGCCTGCGGGAAGTTCCGGAAAACCTGTTTTTAAAGTTATCGAATCCAAAGGGCTCTATAATGCAGCCGTAGTCGTGACCCGGTACTTTGGGGGGATAAAGCTGGGATTTGGAGGTCTTTCCAGGGCTTACAGGGAAACAGCGGCTTCAGCTATTGAAAATGCGGGCATTGTCGAGGTTTTTGAAGAGACAAGTTTCACTGCACATTTCGGATATTCTGAGTTTCAGAAAATAAAAAACCTTATTGAGGAATATGGAAGAATAGAGCAGGAAAAATACTCCGATTCCGTAGAGTTCTATTTTTTCATAAAAAAGGATTTTGAAGAAGAATTTCGGGAAAAACTGGCAAAATTCACAAAGAATAAATTCGAGCTGAAAAAGGCTTAATTGGAGCAATGAATTCTATTCCGGAATTAAATCCTGTGGAATATATCTTAAAAAAGGAAACAATGAAATTCAGGGAATTACTAAAAACTATGGAAGATATATTATTTTAGAAATACTCAGATTATTTAGAAATACTCAGCTACTGGATAGTACATTGTGCTGAGAAATATCTTGAATAAAAGGCTAAATTTAAATCTTAATTAAGTCAAACCGAATTAAATTAAACTAAATTAAATTAAACTAAATTAAATCAACCTAAATTAAATCAAACTAAACTAAATCAAACTAAACTAAATCAAACTAAACTAAATCAAACTAAACTAAATCAGTTAGACGCATCTATACTCAAATAACCCATACTGAAACTCCAGAGGGAATATCGGAAGTGTAAGATTGAGGCACGGTAAGTTTTCAATTATACTTATTTCAGTTATTTTATTTATGGTACCTGGCGTATGTACAGGTTCGGCTGCCATTGAGGCTTTGCAGGGAACGGAACAGACGGTTAATTCGGCTTTCGGGAGCCAGATTAACCCTGTAATTTCAGGCGACTACATTGTCTGGCAGGATGAAAGAAATGGAAACTGGGACGTTTACCTGTATGACATGTCCGTCGGAAGAACCGAAACTCCCCTGTTCGAGGACTCAAAGGACGAAATAGAGCCTGCAATCTCGGGAAGCCGGGTAGTTGTCGCGAATAATATGAGAGGTAATTATGACATCTACCTCTATGATATTGCCACCAAAAAAGGGACACAGATTAGCTCAGACAGGAAAGACCAGAGGGAGCCTGCAATCTCAGGTGACATAATCGTGTGGACGGACTACAGGAACCAGGATACTGATATTTACATGTATGATATGACCAACAAAAAAGAAACCCGCATAACAACAGATAAGGCAGATCAAACCCAGCCTGCTGTTTGGGGAAATATTATAGTCTGGAAAGACATGCGCAACGGGAATGAAGACATTTACATGTATGATATCAATACGGGAAGAGAAAGCCCCGTAGTCACTGACCCTGCAGGGCAGACAAACCCTGCTATTGAGGGTGATTATATAGTATGGGAAGACAGGCGTGCCGGAAACCTTGATATTTACATGTATGAAATCTCGAGCGGCAAAATAATACCTGTCTGCGTCGATCCTACCCCTCAAAAAACACCTGTTATCTCGGACGGAAGAATAGTCTGGGCTGACGGGAGAATAAAAGGGACAAATATCTTCATATACGACATCGCTACAGGGCAGGAAAAAACCGTTTCCACAGCATCCGAATATGAAAGCAACCCTGCGATTGACGGAAACCGGATAGTCTGGCAGGACAAGCGAAAAGGTGCCATGGACATTTTCATGTTCACAGAAGAGACTTCAAAAACCGGGGCATCTGCAGGAGAGGAAATGGAAGCTGAAGCCGGAGATGGGGCAAAAGAATCACCTCTTGGGATTTATCCCTTATCAGCTGCAATTATAACGGCTTACTTTATAATAGCTTCAAGAAAAGATAGGAGAAAGAAAATTTAANNAATGAGCCGGGAAGAAGCCGAATTTGCAATTGATATGGCAGCTGCTGAAGGCTGGAATCCCGGCATCCATGATGGAGAAATTTTTTACGAAGCTGATCCTGAGGGCTTTTTTATTGCAGAGCTCGAAGGCAAGCCTGCTGGCTGTGCCTCTGCAGTTGCTTATGATGATTCATTTTNNGGAGACAGGAATATCGGGCTTGATGGAGTTGTGGAGAATGAAAAAAAATACCAGAAAATAATGAAATTCAAATCTTCTTACAGTAACCTGCGTTTTGAAGGCAGTGGAGGAGGGGAAGTTCCGGAGGGGCTTGTAAAGGTATCAGAGGTCCCTTTTGAAAAACTGCTTGAATATGACAGAAGGATATTTCCAGCCCCAAGACCTGATTTTCTTAAGAAATGGGTAGATCAGCCTGACTCTTATGCCTTTGCAGCCCTTGAAGGCGAGAAAATTAAAGGATACGGAGTAATAAGGAAGTGCAGGACAGGTTATAAGATAGGTCCCCTTTTTGCAGATTATCAGGATACGGCAGAAAAAATATTCAGGGCACTTAGAGCTTCGGTCCCCAACGAGCCTGTTTACCTGGATGTCCCCGAGCCCAATGAAGAAGCAGTGGAAATCGCAAAGAAATACCGTATGAGGGTAATGTTCAGGACAATCCGGATGTACAGCCGAAAAGAACCCGACATAGAACTTGAGAAGGTCTACGGGGTTACAACCTTCGAGCTTGGGTAATTAACCGTGAATAAATACAGAACAAAAAAATACAGAATAAAAACATACAGAATGAAAATATATAGAATGAAAACATACAGAACAAAAAAACANNTTGAGAACAAAAAAACATATTGAGAGACATATAGAGTAAAAAAACGGAAAGAAAAGGTAGTCCGGACATACTTATAGTTCGATATCCCTTATATGCCGCTCAAATCTTTCTTCCCATGCAGGAGCCGTTATGCAGACCTGCTTAAGATTTCCCCGGAACCAGAACTTTTTCCCTGAAGGGACCACAACTACATCCCCTGCCCTAGCTTCAAATTCTCTGTCCTCTATTACCCATGTTCCAGACCCTTCAATAATATAATAAAGGAAATCACTTTTTTCGTGGACAAATTCTTCTGCATGCCCGGTATCAGTTTCCTGGTACAGGATAGCGGCGTTAGAGCAGTCTTCTTGTGTAGTATAGACCCTCATGCAGACTCCATGTTTCTCAATTATTTCCGAGTCTTTAGGTCTGAAGACTATGCTGGACAGTTTTTCCGGGGCATCAGAAGGTTCGGCAGCAGGACATTTATCTTGACCGAACAGGAGAAAATTCTTTTCAAACCCTCCATTTTCCAATTTTTTCTGCAGCCTGAGAGCTTCAAGGTCCTCTTTTGAGGTTCCCCTGAGTTCTGATATTCGATAGACAATCTCAAGCAGGTCAGCAAGCTCCTCAAGCTCTTTATCTTTAAGATACTCAGCCAGCTCCTCTTCAAGCTTATTTTCCAGTTCGGTGAGAAATTCGGGATCTGAAAGTTCTTTAACGGTACACTTTCTGCCTGAATTCCTGATAATTTCCGGAATTTTATCTCTTACTGCTTTGGAGGTTCCTTTTGTAAAAGGCTTCATGAATTAATCACTTCTCCCGGCATTAGCTGACATCCATTTTTTTAAACAGACATACATCCAATAAATATATAAGTGCTATAAGTATACCATGCAGAATGTTTCTGGAGAGCAAAAAAGCACACTTTGCAGTTATCATAGGCTGCATATTTTACAGCATGAACGGGCTTTTTATTTCCCGTATACATGACATGGATATTTCTCCAGTAATATTTTACAGATTGCTTTTTGGGCTTCTGTTTCTTTTTATGTACATAGTTGCAAGAGGAAAAACCCCGGACCTCAGGTTAAAGAAAAAGAAAGGAAGCCTGTTTCTGCAGGGAGTGCTTGTGGTTACATGTATGCTGCTTTATTTTACCTGTCTTAAGATTACCTGCGTATCCATAGCAATACTGCTCCAATATACAGCTCCAATCTATGTAATGCTTGCTTCTCCCTTTCTTCTGAATGAGAAAATAGGAAAGGAGAGTATAATTGCCCTTATTATAGCAATCGCGGGAGTTTTTTTGATAGTACGGCCAGAAAACGGGATTTCCGGCATTGAGCTTACAGGCAACTATATGCTGGGCATAATAGCAGGACTGCTTTCGGGAGTTGTCTTCGCGGCTCTGATTATTAATGTAAAAGCTTTAAAAAAAGAATACCCTGAACTTGCTATTGTTTTCTGGCCTATGGCAATAGCACTTTTATTGCTGAGCCCTTCTGCATTTGAGGTTTCCAGGGCTGTTCTTTACAGCAACCTGGCAGTGCTTGCTTTTTTCGGGATAGTTTCCATAGGTTTTGGGGAAATCTTTACAGTTCTCGGGCTTGCCAATCTTAAGGCCCAGACAGGAAGCCTTCTTTCCCTGATAGAGCCGGTAAGCGGAGTTTTCTTTGATATAGCAGTACTCGGGATTGCACTATCTTCAGAAACGATTGCAGGCTGCGTTTTAATAATGGGCTCTGCGGCGGTTATAAGCTTCAGGGATTCTAAAGAGGGTTCAGAGGACCCTGAGAAGGTTTTAGAAAAAAAGAGTGATAGAGTTTCCGGGCATTATTTAAAATAACCGCTCCGGCAGGTCTACCATAAACATCTCCAGAAAATTCACACTGAACAGTACTCATCTCTTGCTTTGAAAAGCGCTTTTATGTTCTCCAGCGGAGTATGAGGAGCAAGCCCGCAGCCAGGAGCAAGGATATCAATGCCGTCTTCGAGACATGCCCGGGCTTCGATCATAACTTCTTCAGGCCCTTTTGTTAACAATGTATCCGAGGGCGAGATATTCCCTATCAGGCGCACCCGATTGCCTACAATCCCCTTTGCAAAACTGACTTCTACTTTCTCCTCGATACTGATACCCTCAAATCCGGCATCTGCCAGGGGATCAAGGACAGCCGTGGCGTCCCCACACATATGAAGTATTTTTAAACCTTTGACTTCTCTACAAAATTTCGTGTAAAGCGGAAAAACCGAGGTCTCAAACATCTGAGGAGCAATAATATCAGGCCCGGCTTCCGAGTCTATAAGGACTATGGCATCAGCCCCCCTCTCCAGCAAACCGTTCGCATATTCTATACAGGCCTCTGTCAGAGTTCCCATCAGCTCCTCAACGACTTCAGGATTTGTAACAAACCACATCAGGTAATTTTTCATGCCTGCGAGCATGGAGGCGAGTCCTGCAGGCCCGACAAGCCCTGCAACAACAGGCACATCCTCTCCCACATACTCTTTCATAATTGAAACAGCATCCAGCACCACGGAGGTCCGCCTGCTTTCAAGAAGCGAATCGGGGACTGAAATATTCTTTACATCTGTCTTTTTCTTGCAGGGGAAATCAGTAACAAAAGGCTGTATATCAACACTTCCTTCAGCCACAGTACAGCCCAGAGTTTCGGCAAGTACTGTGGTGCAGAAGGGACAGCGTACGTTCTCAAATCCTGCAATCTCATGACCTGCAAGGGCAAGTGTTGCCATTTTGAGAGCATCATAATTGGCCTGAGGCCAGTAAGCTCCTGTCATTTCCATAAGCTCGACAGTGCCCGTCTGGGTTACGGAACAAACAGGCACTATATCAATTGAGTCGCCTTTCAGCGCCTTTTCAAATCTCCTGTTCAGGTTAAATTTGGTCATATTTTCACCAGATATTATCCAGAAATTTATGGTTGTTGAGGTTTGGCTGTCAGCTCAAAGAATAAAATTCTGAGATATTTATTATTTTATAGTATAGTGAGGGTAAGATATAAAAAATATAAATTAAAAAACTTCACAGAAGTTAAGGAGAATTGACGGGTGAGAGAGAAATGGGAAAACAGGAAAATAAGAAGCAAAAGAGACAGTGGATGGTACTTGCCTTTGCAATAGGTGCTGCCCTTGGAAGCCTCTATGGAGCTTTTATTCTCGGGCCTGCACTGGGCAATATTATGGAAGGTGTAGCTATAGGTATTTCAATAGGGATAGGGGCCGGAGTAAGTTTGGGAACTTTTGTTGAGACCGGCACCAGAGCCGAGAAAATCAGCACGAAAGAAAATAGGTTGCTGACAGCTGTGGTAATTGCAACTCTGCTTCTGGTGCTTTCGACTGCGTTTATGGCTTATTCGGAATTTTCTTGATTCCGGAAACACCGAAAGAAAAACTGAAAAAAAAGCTGAATCATAGTTGTAAATAAATTTAAACCAAACTAAATTCAAGCTTGCGGGAAAAGACTGTCTGGAATTCCCGAAATACTCAAGTGCAAATAGAAATCATGACGCAGGAAGAAAACCAGTCCCCAGATATTGAAACATTGTAGGCATATCTGGATTCCAGGCCTGAGAAACCCGATTTCACATGAATATGTTACAGCCGGACAATAACGCAGAGAAAGGCCAAAAAGAAGTATCTGGAAAAGCATACTTTTCGGAAACCAAAAGCCTGATATGCCTTATTATGCCAGAAAGCCCGAAAGAAGTGCTGAAAAAAGATCAAGAGCGTATGGTATGCCGCAGGGTGAATTTCTAAAATAAAATGCCCTCGTCATTTAATTTATCTGATGGTTTTCAAAATGAAGCGTAGAGTTCCTGCCCGCCAGAACTGCCCGTTGCCGAAGCTATTCTCCAGTTTCCTGGAGGTATCTTGATTTCAAATCTTGCGCCTTCCCCTTCTACTCCCGTTTCAGCGATTTCCATGCCTGTAATGGAAAGTATGCCCTTTACAAGAAAAAGACCAAGACCTGTATTTCTACCCACGGATTTTTCAAAAATAAGTTCTTTCATTATAGAAGANNCTTGCATTGTCAAAAAGGTTATAAAAAGCTTTTTTGAGCAGAGGATCGGCATATACTTCAAGCTCACCTTCTTCTATAGAAAACTTCAGTCCCTGACCGGAAAAAGCAAAAGCTGCTTCTTTTGCGATACTGCTTACAGACTGCCATGTAGGAGAAACAACCCCAAGTTCCTGGTAATCCTTTGTGAATATAATCTGGCTGTGGATTGTTTCAATTCCTTTGTTAAGGTTCCGGAGGTATTTTGAGATCCTGGGGTCTCCCCTTACATCCGGGGGGAGCATTTCGGAAATCAGCTCGGTATACCCGGAAAGTACATTCACCTGATTAAGGATATCGTGCCTGGTGATATTGCTCATCAGGTTTATCTTCTTATTTGCTTGCTTTAAAGCATCCTGATATCTGTAAATCTCCGTGATATCATGGATCATTACCAATCTGCCCTCTGACTCATCATCTGTTATAATGGGACTTACGCTGACCGTAAAAAATTTTATTTCCGAACCACTTTTCAGTGAAATCTCTCTTCCGAGGCCTCCGTCAGGTGTGTCACTTAAGATCTCTATTCCCTTACCGAAAAGACAATTCAGGTCTTTCCCTATAGCCTCTTTTCTTACGGTCCCGGCAAGTTCAAGTGCCGCCTTATTAATATCTACTATAGAGTTTGAAAGATCCACAACAATGTATCCGTCATTCATGGATTCTATAACACTTTCCCTGGCAATTGGAATGATGTTAAGGAATTCGTGCTGAATTGTGCCCCAGAAAAGAATCAGACCTGTTATTGCAAAGGAAAAAGGGGTAGGATCAAAGAATTCGAAGGGTCCTATATCTGCTATATGGAGTATGTTTCCGATTATCGGGACGCAGGCA
>DUIO01000292.1:0-5035 GCA_013330315.1 Methanosarcina sp.
CATTCAAAAACGTGTTAGAAATTGAGAAAAAATTTACTGCTCTTTATGATACTGTGCGCGTAGCAAAAGATGTTGCAGAACTGATTGAAAAGGAACATGATAGAGGTAATCAGGTCATTGTCAATGTTTCTGGGGGCAGAAAACCGCAGGCTTTTGGGGCACTTTTCGGGGCATATGCAAGAAATGATATGGTGCAAAGAATCGTTTATGTCACCGAAGAAGATAGCACTATGATCGATTTTCCAGTGCTGAGCTTTAACCTGTCGGAAACCAAGAAATTAATACTTGAAGAGATTCAGAAAGGAAATTCTGCGGTCCCTCAGATCGCGGCAATTGCCGGCATTTCTGAAGGGATGACTTACAACCACCTGAGAGAACTTAAAGCAATGGGATATATAACAGATGGAGATAGCGGATATATGATAACGGATGCAGGAAAAATTGCCTCTATTTAACTTTAAGGGCAATAATACAGGAATTGGATCAAGAAATCGGGATTTTAAGAAAAATGTGGGTTTTTTTACCCTTTTTCTCACCCTGTCCATTAACTCTCTAAATTTTCACATTCTATCTCACCGGATTGAAATAAAGAAGTTCAAAATAATTTCACAGCCAGAAACCGCTTAAAGAAGAAAAATGGGAGAAAAACTTTATCATTTAAACTTAGAGAGTGCTAAACCTTTATCATGACTGGGTAAATAAGAAAATATACTTGTGAAGACATTCATTTGATTGGCAGACAGACAAGGCTTGCATAAATGGATCCGCCTGCAGACCAGACTGCTGGCGAAATATATGGGAACAAAGCTAGGGAATATGGGGGAGAAAGGAGCGTAATAGATGCAGTATGGGGGTACTGCGTCGAAAAAACTCCTGCTCCCTGATATTTCTCTGGATTTCATCCTTATCAAGAAGTCTATCTTTTCCTTAAGAGCTCGTCTGTAACATTTGTCTTGAAGAGTTTTTCTCTTTAAATGGATTTATTTGCAGGGTTTTTTTCAGGGTTTTTTTCAGGGTCTTTTTTCAGGGTCTTTTTGAGACTTTAATTACGATTATTGTTTACTTTTTTATTTTTTCATGGCTTCGGACCGGAGGTCAGGGGGGAATTTTTCGATTGCGTACCTGAGGGAGGTCCTGGGCATTTCTTTTTTGTTGCTCATGACGTATTCGAAGACTTCCTGCTGGTGGGGTTTGCTGGCTTCTTTTAGCATCCAGCCGTAGCCTTTCCGGACCAGGTCTTCTTTGTCTGTGAGGAGGATGTTTGCGATTGCAAAGACTTCGGGAAGGAAGAGGCCTTTTCTTGCGGGAAGAATTAGGGTTACGGCTGATGCCCGCCTGAGCCAGCGGTTGTCAGACTTCGCCCAGAGCTTGAGGTCTTCGGCGCACCAGGGGTATTCTTCAATAAAAGAGCCAACTGCGTGGTTGCACAGGGTATCACATTTTGCCCAGTTGTTGACATAGTCTTTGATCCAGTGCTCAAAAACCTGGAAATCTTCTTCTGTGTATTCGGCTCTTACCTGGTATGCCCATTCAGAGGCGATAAACGCTTCCTCGCAGTAGTCCGACTGCAGGAGTTCTTCACACAGGGCAAATACGTTATTCTTTTCTGCCTGACCTGCCTGCTTCAGCTCTTTTAGATAGTCTTTTGCGATTTTTTTAACAGCAGAAGACTTTACTCCGTAGCACTTCACTTCTTCTTTAAAAAAGCGAGAATAATTGTTTTTTGTCTTTTCGTCAACGCTTTCTATCAGATCTTTTCTAATCCTGGGGATGATATCAGCTTTAATATCGGTTTGCACAGTTCTTTATTAAGTCAAAACTGTTACTTATACTTTTGTCAGTTACAAAAAATTCAGAGAATATAGGAAGCACCAAAAACGTTTTTCAGGAAGAAAGCTTAATTTTTCATCATGCCTGCAGTAAAAATTCGTCCTCAGGAAGTTTCCGATGCCGAGCGTTTTTTTGAAATAATCAAGAACACCAATTGCGAATTTATAGAAATGCCCGTAGAAACCCTTGAAGACGAAAGGCGGCTCCTGAAGATGAACGATGTGAAAAGAAAAAACAATTTCGAACACAATTATTCAATCTTTTTTGACGAAGAGATTGTAGGAGCCTGCGGAATAAGAATTGACCAGCACCGGCCCTGGNNCTGAAATTGCACAGGATTACTATCCTTATGGATACCCGAAACCCTGCAAGTGAGCAGGTCGCCCTGAAATGCGGATACGAAAAAGAAGGAATCGCAAAAAAAATTCACAGGATCGGAAAAGAGTATTATGACTGCTTTGTATACTCCAAGACCAGATAAAATGGAAGATAACGAGACAGAATAACCGACCCATAGGAAAAAATGAAAAGGGAGGAAAAAAGTCCGAACACCGGATTTAAAAACTCAGACAAGCCCCAGGGTCTCTACAAGGCTGATGCCGTACCAGACCACCATAAGATTATTTACAGTGACAAGAATGCCTACTGATTCGATTATATGTTTCGTAAGCTCCCAGCGCCCCTTTGAAGTTTTTATCACCGGGGATACATAAAAGAGCAAAAGGACAAACGCTACTTTTATAAGCAGAAGATGGTAGATTCCGTAGTTTTCCAGAATCATTGCAGGGACAGGGTTATATTCCGTACCGAACGGCAGGGCATAGAAAGTAGAAGCCCAGTCCCCTATAACATAGAAAAGAATGATAAAACGGATATCGTACAGATAATCACCGAACGAACTCCGCATATTGCTAACTTCAAACAAAAGACCCCCCTAATACCTTTCCGATACCTCTATAGTACCTTGCTAATACCTTTCCAATGCCTTTATAATACATTTCCAATACTTTTCCAATACTTATTCAATATTTATTCAATATTTATTCAATACTTATTCAATACTTATTCAATGCTTTTCCAATACTTTCCAATACCTTCCCAATACCTTCCCAATACCTTCCCAATACCTTTCTGTTTTTCGGTAAATGCGACTTTATTTTATAAGGTTATATATACCTAAGAAACTAAGATAGAGGTTTAGAAATTTTAATAAGGAACCGTAAAAAAATTTAATAAAACTAAAAGTGTTTATAAGCTGCCAAATACGAAATAAAGACCCAAACGGTCTTAAAAGAACAAATAAACAGTAAAATATATATTTGGATGGAAATTTTTAAAATTAAAATAAAAAGAAGAAAATATAAGGTAGCCGAATTTGATAATGAATAAATGTTAGACAAGATTTCTAATTTTTAACCTCTAATAATAATCTATAGCCTCAATGAGTTTTTCTAGACAATAGCTCCATTAATTAAGAATTTTACTTCAAATATGGAAAATGTTTAAAAAGGATGGCATTCACGACGGCAAAAATACAGCTAAGTATAAAGCTAAAAAAGCTGTACAGCTAAATCTCAANNGATTTCAACTTAAAAGATGGTACTAATGACTGAACAATTAGAAAATGCAGGGACGGAAAATTCTCCCTCATTGCTGGAAATGAAAAACGTAACGGTTGTCAGAAGCGGAAAAAAAATCCTTGATTCCGTATCCCTTTCTATCAGGCCCGGAGAGCATGTTGCAATCATAGGTCCCAACGGCTCCGGCAAATCTTCCCTGATAAAGACCCTGACAAAAGAATACCACCCGCTTGCACGAGCTGACGGGCTCGTATTGAAAATCATGGGCAAAGAGACATGGCATGTCTTTGAGCTCAGAAAGCTGCTCGGGATAGTTTCCGGTGAACTTCAGCAGACTTGCTGCCGCCAAATCCGGGTTTTTGATGTTGTGCTCTCAGGGTTTTTCAGCAGCATAGGAATATATTACAACCACAAAGTTACTCCTGAGATGAAAGCCAGAGCAAAAGAAGTTCTGGAATTCCTTGAGATTTCTCACCTTACGGACAGGTTGATGTGCGAACTTTCCACAGGAGAAGCCAGGAAGGTGCTTATAGGGAGAGCTCTTGTGCATGACCCTCAGGCGCTTATCCTTGATGAGCCTGCAAACAGCCTTGACTTAAAAGCAATGCACGGCTTTCGCGAAAGCGTCCGGAAAATAGCAGGCTCGGGAAAGAATGTTATTCTTATCACCCACAACCTGCAGGACGTTATCCCGGAGATTAGCCGTGTGGTCCTGATAAAAGAAGGGAAGATCTTCATGGATGGAAAAAAAGAAGACGTCCTGACGGACAGAAACCTTTCCGAGCTTTTCTCTCTTCCCGTCCAGATTATTGAGAAAGGCGGATATTACCAGACCTGCAGCTGAAAGGCCCTCCGGCCCAGCTTCCCAGCCTATCTTTCTGGCCCAAAGCCAGTAACTTTTTTGCAACTTTTTTGAAAATTCAAATTTAAAATCATGCCGGGGCATTGAGTAAGGTTATTGAGTTATTGAAATGTACCTGAAGATTAATTAGTGCATTTCTTTAACGCTCAAGTATATAAGGATACACATAAAATAATAATGGAGTATATTTTAAAAATCGAGATATTTAAAGGTAAAAATATAGCTTTGAAAAAAGCTACAAACGCCAGCTAAAGCCCTCAAAAATCTGCGAAATTTTGTAAAAGCCCATAAAATAGAACATGTAAAATAAAGAATGTAAAATAAAGAATATAAAATAAAGAATGTAAAATAGAGCATGTAAAATAAAGAATGTAAAATANNCGGATAAAAAATAACATTCTCACATGCAGGAGGAGTCCATACGCCAGTAATGACCATAATAGGGTGCAGGATGTTCGAAGATGAGATAATGCACCTTCTTGAAAACGATCCTGAGATTGAAGAAGTGCTTGTGGTGGAAAACGAAGATTGTGCAGGTATAACGAGAAAAATGGCCGGAGCAGGAATTGAGTATACCATTCTTTCCCTGAAAGAGGTCCCGGAAAAGCCTGCGAAAAAAGGTAAAGGTCTGACCCTGATAGTTTACATGCTTGAGCTTGCCCTCCATGCAATTCCGGAAAACCTTAAAAAAACCGTTTATTCAAAAGTTGAGCTAATGGCTCCCCATTCTGACGCGGTCATGCTCTTTTACGGGCTTTGCGGA
>DUIO01000292.1:5099-7738 GCA_013330315.1 Methanosarcina sp.
TTTGAGATTACAGACCTTGAAGGAACCATGCAGCTTGTAGAGAATTGTTACGCAAAAGCAAAAGCTTCGGTGCTCGATGCCTGTCCTCAAACACATGCATGAAAATCGGATCCAGAAGATAGTTTAATCTTTGTGTTTATTTTTTATTATCTTTAGCTTTTTCCCATTTTTTTCTTATTCTTAATCTGCAGGAGACTCCGGGAATGCTAACCTTAAAATTAGGGCGTCTTTTATCAAATTCTTTCCTTAAGTAATAAGTATTGTTTTCCGTTCTCAATTGNNAACTTCCCGTCTTCATCAGTTTCCTTTATCAATTTATAGAGATAATAAATATTAACAGCAAACTAAAAATTAACACAGAATTTAACAGTAAAAAGCCTGAGGGGGAATTCAGGAATTGGCAAACCATTTCATAATTATTGCAGGAGAAGAGGCAGGGCCTGCATCAAACAAAATGGGCGGGATCTGGAATGTCATTAATGAAGAGGCGCATACCCTTGCGGCTCTTTTTGATTCCGGGAAACTCAAAGCAAAAGAGAACACGGAAATCCTTGTCGCAGGCCCATATTTCGGGTACAGGGGTGCGGATTGGAACCGTGGATTGAATAGGATAACAGATATGGATGGGCTTGATCCACTCAGCGTGGATGGAGACCTGCAAAAGAGTCTGAAAGTCCTTGAAAACGAGGGAATTAAAGTTTTCACGGGAGAAGAAACTATCGGAAAGACCAGGATAGGGTACCTGCAGTTCCAGACATCTGATTTTGGAAAAATCCGTTCATCCTATATGGGAAAAGAGATGACTCTCGAAAGCAGGGTCAAAGCCGAGGCTTACGAACTTCTTAGTCTTGATTCCCTCAAATATGAGAACTTTCCTAACGGCGCGGAATACACCCATTACCTTTCTCTTTCACACTCAATTTCCGAACTTATCCGGCTTCTTGTGAGCTCGAGCCCCAGGACTGCAGATACCTGGGCAGAAGAGGCAGTTTCGGGTAAAGACCTCCTTCCCTGTCCGGGAATTTCTCTGCATTGCCATGAATTCGGGACATTTTATGCACCTGCAAGACTTAAAAAACTGGGGGTGCCGATAAATACCGTTGCAACCCTCCATGCCACCCTGCCAGGAAGGGCTGCGGGATATAACTCTATCCAGAAGAGAAGAAACAATGACAGTACATGGCCTCCGGGAGTGCCTGAAAACCTTGCGGCCCTTGAAGCCCTTGCTCTGTATGCGGATACGGTTACCGCCGTAGGAGAATCGACTCGACAGGAAGCCAGGCTTTTTTACGGAATTTCCAGCATTGTAATCAGAAACGGAATAACCATTGAGTCCGAAAAAATTGACTGGAACCGAAAAGAGCAATGCTTTGCAAGGATAAGGGGTTTCCTTTCCGAAAACCTGCACAGTTATTACGGAGGGGAAAAGATCGAGCCTGAAAAAATTATCCCCATTTTCACAATCTCACGCATAGAAGTTGAAAATAAAGGATACCCTGACCTCCTCGACTCCCTTGTGGCCCTTGAGCACATAATCAGGAACAGTATAATGGAAGGGCATATGGAGCAGGGAGTCAAAGTAATCTGCTTCCTTATAGCTGCAGAGGGGCCGAAAACTAACCTCCCTGAGGGCTTTCCTGTGCACCTGCCAAAAGATGTGCTTGTAGGAAACGAACTCAGGCTCCAGCAGATGATAGAAGAGAGAGGGCTTGATTTTGCAAAACTGGTAAGGGGAAAGCGTTCAGTTGCAGCTCTTCTGTATCCTCAGATAATCTCAACGGAAGACGGAGGGTTGAATATGGGAGTCAGAGACTTTATGGCAGGCTGCTGCGCCGGAGTTTTCCCTTCCCGTTATGACCCATTCCTGCTAACAGGGCTTGAAGCCGGAAGAGAGGGAACCCCAAGTGTGGTAAGCCGGGTATGCGGATTCAGCGACGCCGTAAAAACTGTCGAATCACTGATAGAGGGTCTGGGTGGAGTGATAGTGGTAGATAATATAGACCTTTCTTACCATGAGACAGTCCTTGACTATGCCCTGGGAGTCAGTTACTTCATAAGAAACTTCGTTGGTGACAGAGTAAAGTACCAGCTGCTCTGCAGGGAATCTTTCCTCCTTGCAAAGGACATGGACTGGGAAAAGCCCACAGAGCAGTATTATGAACTCATAAGCGGCGCACGTTTCTGTATGCATGAAAATGAAAGCTCCGGAACAGGGCAAAAAGAGAAATAAAAGCCGGGGTAAAAAACTGAAAAAAAAACTGAAAAAAACTGAANNAAAATATACTAAAAAATATACTAAAAAATATGCTAAAAAAGAAGGTTGAGGTCTTCTAAGAATGTCAGAGATCAGAAAGCACTACTTTCTCCCTGAATACTGTATAATTGCCGAAGAGAGGGCTAAAAGACCTTCGGACTTTACCGTGGCAGCCGAAGCTTCTGAAAAAAATGGTTCTGAAAACTGTGTTTTTTGCGGTGGGAATGAAGAAAAAACACCACTCGCAACTGCGGTATATAAAAATGGTGAAATCTTTGTAGATACCGGGGAAAAAAGAGTGCGTAATTGGGATTTTCGCTGTTTCCCAAACCTCTACCCTGCACTTTCTCCTGCTCCGCCAAGTCCCGAGCCCGGCGGAAAATAC
>DUIO01000158.1 GCA_013330315.1 Methanosarcina sp.
CTGCCATGGAAAGCAACCTTGGAGTGTTTTTATGAGATCCTATTGGCATGATATGAACTCCTCGTGAGAGGTTTGTCAGCTCCTTTATAGTCTCGGAAGCTATGGAAATCCCTTCTTCCAGAGGAGATGATGCATCTTTCATCCGAAGCATAATTTCTTCAGGCACATGAACTCCGGAGATGTTTTTATTCATATATTCAGCCATGCCCAGGGATTTTAGAGGAATCAGACCTGCAATTACAGGGACCTCGAGATGGCTTATTGTTTCCATAAATTCCTCAAACATGCCTATATCGTACACAGCCTGAGTCTGGATAAAATCAGCTCCGCTTCTGACCTTTTTTCCAAGCTTTATTAGCTGCATTGTCTTTTCGGGGTCTATTCCTGAGACTGCTCCAGCACAAAAAGAGGTCCCCCCATCCAGATTATTTCCTGCAAAATCAATACCTGCATCGAGATTCCTTACAAGTTTGATAAGCTGTACGGAGTCGAGGTCATATACAGGTTTTGAACCAGGATGGTCTCCACAGGTAGGGTAGTCCCCTGTCATCAGGCAAATATTCCTGATTCCAAGAGCATATGCGCCCAGAAGGTCGGATTGAAGCCCTATTCTGTTCCTGTCCCGGCAGGTAAGCTGCATGATAGGCTCGTGCCCTTCATCGAGAAGCAGCTTGCTGAAAGCCATAGAGCTCATGTGCATTATTGAACACTGGTTATCCGTAACATTAAGAGCATCTGCAATACCTTTTAACTGGCGGGCNNCTGGAATTCAGTTTTTCACGAAAATTAAAAAGCATTAAATAAGAATATTAGAGATGAAATTATTTAAAACCATACTCCTCTGAGACTATTATTATTATGTAAAGAAATCAAGCCTCTAAGGAGTGCTATAAAAATATATTATATAAGGATTGGTTTGAATCTTAAAAATTAATTTATGATATGATTATTCGATTGTTTTAAACTGTGTTAATAGAAGTTATAGTCAAAGTTTTCAATTTAAAAAGAATTAAATGGTTCAAAAAGGCATTAAATAAAAATCCTTTAATAAAATCATTTAGAACCATGCTCTTGAGGGGCATGGGTAACATAAAGCAGGTCAAGCCTGTTAATTTTCTTCAGGCGGTCATAAATAAGGGTCCAGACGCAGCTTTTCTCCCTGTTGACCTCACACATCCCGTCTACAGCCCCTCCGCATGGTCCGTTGAGAAGGGCTTTAGGACACTGCGATTTAGGGCAGAGCCCTCCATATTCGCTTATAGTACAGTTTCCACACATAACACACTGGTCAGACAGCAGTTTGCCACCACTGGATCCGCCAAGTGAAAGCGTATTGTTAGAACCATATATAGGAAGGTCCACAACACTCGCAACAGCAGAAACTCCACTGCCGCAGCCCATAACAAGGATGCAGTCAGCTTCGGTTATCTTCTCGTTTTTCTCGGTCAGGGATTCATATGACCGGATACTGCATGCTGCAGTAGGGAGGGCCCAGCCAACTACATGCTTTCCGCTTTCTTCAAGCATCCTGCACATCTCAATGACTTCAGGCTCTCCTCCTGTCTTCAGCTTTGCAGCGCACACATTACATCCGATAACAAAAATATTGTCTTCGTCTTTTAACAGGTTCAGGACTTCTTCAAGGGTCTTTGCTGAAGTTATGATCATAATTACCTCAAATATCGGTATTCCAGGTTAGTCCGATTTAAAATACATTCGCGGATCATTTCTGCAATAAGCGGCAAGGAACGAGCCTGCCCGTCCAGCTTCCTGGAAAGGCGTTCAAATTGCAAAAGGGTGCCCATAACAAGCACATCAGTAGCTTCAGTTTCATGAGAAACCGCATCTCTGGCAAGGGCTGCATCCCCTCCCCTTGCAAGCATTTCCTGTTTTATAATCAAAGCTTCTGTAGTCGTGAGGTTCCTTATCTTTAAAACAAGATGGACACTTTTTCCCTGCATTACCTGCGAACCTATTCTCGTAGCTCCGATTTTCCTCATTGCAATGCCTGCATCCTGAGGGGTCTTCACTTCAAGTACCGAAACTTCGTACCTGCTTTCCTTTACGGTACTTGTCCGGCTTCTCAGGGCACCTGAAAGCTTAACAACATCATAAGTTTCGGGTACATCATGCGTACGAATAATATGCGCACCTTTGTGAACAGCGATTGCGGCTGCAGCCAGGCTGCCGTACAACCTTTCATTTGCCGGCTTTCCAAGGACCTCTCCTATGAAGGATTTCCTTGAAAGAGCTGCAAGTAAAGGTTTTTCGAAAACTTTCAGGCGCTCGAAATCGTCAAGAGTCTCAAAATCGTAAATCGGGTCTTTATCCTCTATCCATCTGCCTATTGCAGGGTCGAGGATAAGGCTTTCAGGGGCTACGCCACCAGCCTCAGCAGCCCGTATAATCGAATCAAGAGCCTCTATGATAGCATCCATACCCAGAGGGTCTCCGGGAATTTTATTTGAAGCCATAACCACAGAAGGACAACTATAGTCTGCCACAACTTTTATCATTCGAGGGTCTGCCTTAAAACCGGAAACATCGTTTATGACCTGCGCTCCTCTTTTGAGAGCTTCTTCAGCGATCTCGGAAAACATGGTATCGACGGAAATTACCGCATCAACATTGCCTTCCAGCGCTTCAAGTACGGGCAGCAAGCGGTCAAGTTCTTCTTTTCTGCTTATAGGTTCTGCAAAGCGCCATGTTGAACGGGCACCAATGTCCAGGAAGGTTGCTCCGTCCTCAACCATTTTCCGGGCGACCTCAAGTGCAGATTCCGGACTTATAATCGAACCTTCATAAAAGGACTCAGGGCTCAGGTTAATAATTCCCA
>DUIO01000197.1 GCA_013330315.1 Methanosarcina sp.
CGAATCTATTTCATCAATGAAGATAACTGAAGGTGCATCCTGAGTTGCTTCTTCGAATATCTTCCTTAACCTTTCCTCACTTTCCCCGTAGAACTTTCCTACTATTTCAGGACCGGCAATATAATGGAAGCTTGCTCCCGATTCATTTGCCACGGCTTTCGCAATCAGAGTCTTTCCTGTTCCGGGCGGGCCGTATAGAATGACTCCTTTAGGAGGTTCTATATTAAGGTGGGCAAAGAGCTCAGGGTGTTTCATGGGCATCTCTATCATTTCGCGGACGCGCATGATTTCGTCGCCCAGCCCTCCGATGTCTTCATATGTAGTGACACCCCTCGTTGCTTTTTCATAGCCCTGCACAGGCTTTTTCCGGAGTTCAATGCTTGTGGTTTCCGTAATCAGGACAATTGTATTTGCAGGGTCGGTCTCGACAGCAACCAGGGGAATTACCTGGCTTGTTGTCAGGGACTCTGTCATTGGCTGAGACATTGAGTTTATAATAGGAATTATGTCTCCCTTGAATACGGGCCTTTTCAGGATATGGCGTTTTATGATCTCATTTGCATGTTCCCCAAACTGCAGTTCAGGTCCGCCCTGTGTCATGCTTTCAGGAAGCGCCAGAATTAGTTTTTTTGCCTCCGGGGCGTCGACCTTTTTAATGGTCACTTTCTCCCCTATGGAAACCCCTGCATTCTGCCGGATGAAGTTATCAATGCGTACAATCCCCTGTTCCCAATCCTGCCTGTCCGCTCTCCATACCTTTGCTGTGGTCTTTTTCTTCCCCCTTATCTCCACAATGTCACCGGGAGAGAGCTGAAGTTTCAGTAGCGCTGTAGGGTCAAGCCGGATAATTCCTCTTCCAAGGTCAATAGGATATGCCTTTTCGACCTTCAACTGTATTTCTTCCATGGATCATCCCGAAAATAGTTGTCTTTTTGATTGTAATTCTATCTGGTAATAAAATAAAATGAAAGGATACCGTTTTTTTCTTGAATTTTCCGGATCAAACAGTCCTTAACTATTCGTTTTTATATCTCGAGTAATTCTTAACTATTTATTTTCTATATTAGGTGCTCTTTTTATTTTAATGCCTGTCATCCGGAAAATTTGTCCTGTATTCATTTATTCCGGAGCAATCCGCGAATCTTATATAATTCCCGAAAACTCCTGTCTGCATATAACGCCTGTTCCGCTTTATCCTTCCGGAAAAAGTACTTTTATCAGTTTCAGGTGTATAAAGAACTGCATTAAGCCTGATACGTAGGTGCTTGAAAACCGGGAAATATCCCTGTAAATTTTAACACTCAAGTATTTATATTATAATGTCCGGAAGGCAAGTTTCCTATATTCCCCATTTGTTAAATAAGTTTATCCTTCACTCTGTTTTCTCTCGAAGGTTAATATAATTACAGCTTTGGTGTATAAAACTGTTTAACAAGGCAAGAACCGAAATATCCATATTATCTCGCTGGTGTTAACCTGATATTCCGATATTATTCAGACTCTCCGAAGAACAGGTATTTAAAAAATCTCAATTTCAGGATAACAAATTAAACCAATCAAATTTATATAACTGATAAATTCCAGGAATTTAAGCTCATGTACCTTGAAAAAGCACAGAACAGGATTATTGATTTTATCCGGGACGAAACTGGTAAAGCAGGTGTAGACGGGGCAGTTGTAGGCATCAGTGGGGGAATCGATTCTGCCCTTACTGCAACCCTTGCCGTAAAAGCCCTCGGAAAGGACAGAGTCCTTGGCATTCATATGCCCGAAATCAACCTTACCGCGGCTACTGACAGCGATGATGCCAGAACTCTGGCAGACTGGCTCGGGATAGAATACCGCACAATCGATATCTCAGGCATTATCTCAGCTTTTATGGCTGCTGTGCCGGGAAGCGAGTCTGCCGATAGGCTGACAAGAGGCAACCTGAAAGCAAGAACCAGAATGTCTCTACTGTATTTCCACGCGAACCAGTTGAACCGCATGGTAGTCGGGACGGGAAACAAAACAGAAATTCTTCTTGGCTACTACACAAAATATGGGGACGGAGGCGTTGACCTTGAACCCATAGGTGGGCTTTACAAAACTGAAGTCTGGGAGATTTCAAAAAGGCTCGGAATTCCTGAATCTCTCATTATCAAGAAGCCTTCAGCAGGACTATGGGCAGGTCAGACAGATGAAGCAGAGCTCGGCATTTCTTATGTAAAAGTCGATGAAGTGCTCAGAATGCTTGAAGGGGGCTCTGAGCCTGAAAAAATTCTGAGTAAGATTGGGATTTCTGCTGAACAGCTGAATTCAGTTACCGGGCGCATTAAAAGAAACGAACATAAAAGAAAAGCTCCTCCAGTGCTTGAAATGTTTTGAGACTCTTAACTGCCAGCCTGTTGCTGGAAAAGGGCCGGTAAAAGCATAAAATCCAGGAAACCTGAACTTTATAGCCTTTTCCTCGCATCTTTTCTTTTTCACCTTGAAGGATAAACTCCTGTGCTCCGGCATCTGTCCCTCACCAGCGGCTTTGCAAGATGCCTCCTCGCGCAGGGGGGGACTTCATAAAGACCGGGCCTAAGGTCTCTGACGGTTTCGGATTTGATTTTTGAAAGAGAATGAGTCTCACATTTTTTGCAGCGGAACCCCTGTCCCCGCCCTGCGGATTTCATGTGTTTTCCGCACTCAGGGCACTTCGGGTTTTCTTCCCTGCAGGTAGGGGCAAGAGATTTGACCTCAATTTTTTCGATGTTCAGTGTTCCGGAAGTAACACTTCCCGAGAGGAGAACCTGGTCCTCTGGCACCAGCTTTCTAATAAGCTGTCTGAAATTTTTTGTCGGTTCAAAGGCTGCACAGTCGATTTCATCCCCTTCTCGATCCCGGATTGTAAAAATTACATGTCCTCCCTCAAGGGTTTTCGGGGCTACCGAAACCGTGCCTTCAAGCCTGTAAGAATGCATATCCCTGATTTCAGCAATACTTTTTGCTGGCAGGAGATGCATATCCGTTCCCTGGTTTGTTCTGTACACAGCAAAGCGCTCTACAGGTTCTGACCGAATAAGAGCTGCAGTTCTGCTTACCACCTCGGGGTTTTCTCCCCTGATTCCAAATAAGACAGGGTCTGCCGAATGAGGTACGCAGACTACGAGTCCGTTTTTAAGGTCTACGGTATCCCATGTATCGGGATATGTCTGCCTGTCAGCTTTGAAAAAACTCTCCTTATCCACATCTCGCGGAGTTCCCCATCTCTTCTTTTGCCTGTATGCAAGGTGCTCGAAAGTGAACTCCCACCCTTCGGGATTGAGCATTGCCCCGCAGGCTGCAAGGGCGCCTATAAGCCCCCTGCCGTTTTTAAAACCTTTTGAAGCGATCCCGAGTCTGGAAATCAGAGTCTTTGCTTTCTCGATTTCGATCACTTCTCTTACGGCCTCTTCAAGAAAACTCATGAGGATGGGCTTGAGCCTTTCGTAATCCTTTTCCTGAATAAATACCGCGCCAGGGTTTGTTTTTTCGCATTCCATGCGTGCAAGTTCTTCTATTCTGGATGTCACATGTGCAATTACCTGTTCAGGGCAATCGGTTTTAAGTTTCAGGGCTACTGATGCATTTCCTCTGGTCTTATAAGGAATGGTAGGGTTCAGGCGCACAAGGAGGGGCAGGGTTTCCACGGTGCCGTACTCTTTGAGTTCTTCCAGCAGCAGGGCTCCCAGATATGTAGTGCACATGCCTTCATTTGAGTCAGTATCGTCAATTCCGATAATCATTTTTCCGTATCCAGTTTTCTAATTTAATTTCTCAGCACCGCGTTCCGCGAATATTTCCTTTTTCAGGGGTCTCCGGCTTATTTTTATCTTATGGACGATGCTGATGTCAGAGAAATATATATATAGATGTTCAAATAGAAATTGATACCGGAATGACAAAAGAAGTTCTCATACATCAAATTATTGATGTATTGTCGCGTGCGGGTTTCGCACTCTCTGACCGCTGTAATATACGCCCGAGGAGCTTTGACGTTGCCGCACGAAAAGACGAAACACTATTACTTTGCAAGGTCTTATTTAATATTGACGGCCTGAACGAAGAAACAGCAAAGGAAATGAAATATCTTGCTGAGTATCTCGGGGGTTCGGCTATCGTCGTCGGAGCCAAAACAAGGGATCAGATGCTCGAAGACAGTGTCGTCTATATGCGCTATGATATCCTTGCCCTGAACGTCCAGACTCTTCAGGATTACTTTGTTGAAAACATCATGCCTCTGGTCTCAGCAGCACCCGGAGGGCTTTATGTGTCAATAGAAGGAGACCTCCTGAAGAAGTCAAGGACAGATCAGTCAATGTCTCTCGGGACCCTGGCTTCGATGGTAGGGGTCTCAAGAAGGACTATAAGCAAATACGAAGAAGAAGGCATGGATGCGTCCATCGATGTCGTGCTCCAGCTTGAAGATATCTTCGGGGTCGAGCTGGCAAAACCCATAGATATCCTGAAGTCCTGCGGAAGCAGAAAGCCAAGGAAAAAGGCAGAACCCGAACAGGAAGAGCCAAAGCTAAAACCAGGCACACTTTTGCCAGAGGATTTGATCCTTAATACGATTTCAATGCTCGGGTATGATGTCCTTCACACAGCGCAGGCTCCTTTCAAAGCGATTTCCAGGGACAAGTCTTCAGTTATCCTTACAGGTGTCAGTGAGTTCAATACAACCGTAATCAAGCGGGCTCACCTGATGAGCAGCATTTCCTGCATCACTGAGACCCAGTCCGTATTCATAATTAATGGGCGTTCCAAACTGAAATCCGTTGAAAATACCGTGTTAATTGAAAAGAATGAACTCGATACCATCAGCGATTCTCAGGAGCTTCTTGATTTCATAGAAGAGCGCAAGGATACAAACAGCGGTGCATAACCCTTTTTTCCTTTTACACTTTTTTACTCACGGATTTTTTAATCGCCGGATGTGCTATTGGTTGGATATTCTATAAATATGCTATAATTTGCTCAGGTTTTTACTGGCGCTGTAAAGCTCCAAAAACCTAATATATCACTGTTTCAATCTAAAAGCCTCAATGACGGTAAAGATTGCAGTGCTGGTCTCNNATGGCATTAGCGCTGTCTTTCTTAACCCCAAAGAGCGAGACAGAGCCGAATACGATAGGGAAATTCTCAAAGTCCTTAAACAGTATGATACTGACCTCCTTCTGCTTGCAGGCTACTTCCGGCTTCTTGGGAGCGAGATAATTGAGGCATACAGGCACAGGATCCTGAATATCCATCCATCTCTTCTTCCGGCTTTTAAAGGGCTCCATGCTCAGAAACAGGCTTTTGAATACGGCGTAAAGGTTGCAGGCTGTACTGTTCATTTTGTAGATGAAGGGCTTGATTCAGGTCCGATTATCATTCAGAGATGCGTGCCTGTGCTTCCGGGAGATACCGAAGAGACCCTCACTGACAGAATCCTTGAGCAGGAGCATATCATCTATCCTGAAGCCGTAAGGCTCTTTGTTGAGGATAAGCTTAAGGTTGAAGACAGAAATGTAATAACCCTTGCTTAAAGAGCTTAAGCAGGCATATTGATGGAACCCCGAACCGCATCAGTCTATCGTGCACTCTCATAAGGCAGAGCTGAATAAGAATGCCTGAAGTCCGTACCGGAAGGTAATATTTTATCTGATAACCTCATCGAATCTGAAAATCTCATTGAATCTGAAAATCTTCGCTGGATGAATTTGAGTGTTTCTTTAAAAAACTGGAAGATGTACCAAAACGGAACAGCTTTTACACATTAGGATCTTCATTAATACTCTATGGTTATAAGTACATGAAATTATATTACTCACGCGAAATTACATCCCCAACCGAAAGCTTTCAATATTACATAATTTTCTGAGTCTAAGTGTACTCAGTAAAATATTCATCGGGAAATTTTTCATGAGATCTAATTTTTCGTGAGATCTCTAAATAATATCCCTGAATTTCAATAGGAAATTTCCTTTAATTGAAGCAGCTGATTAGAGCTTTTTAAGCTTTGAAAGTTGCAAGACTGCTTTGGTAAATCCCATTTACTTAAAACTCAGGAACTGTCCCGAACTCCAGTCCCTAATTTCCTTTGTGAGACAGCTCTTGCAAATTTTAGCAAATTTATTTCGGCTATAATAAAAATAAAATTGGACTAAAAACTTCAGACCACAGGCAAATTACACTTAATCAATTCACGCTAGCATGAAACCCTTGATTCGAATAAATTTAAACGCATGGATTATAGGTGGCAGTGATGTCTTATATTGAAAAAATCGACCCGGAATTGTTCGAGGCTATTGAAAAGGAAGCCGATCGTCAGGAACACAAACTGAATCTGATTGCGTCAGAAAACTATGCCAGCAGGGCTGTTATGGAAGCCCAGGGCTCAATCATGACCAACAAATATGCCGAAGGATATTCCGGCAAACGCTATTACGGCGGCTGTGATTTCGTCGATGTCGCCGAAAACCTTGCCATTGCCAGGGCAAAGAAACTCTTCGGAGCAAAGTATGTAAACGTCCAGCCACACTCAGGTTCAGGCGCGAACATGGCAGTTTATTTCTCCGTACTGCAGCCAGGGGATACTATCCTGTCGATGGACCTCTCTCACGGTGGACACCTTTCCCACGGCAGTCCTGTAAGTTTCTCAGGAAAGCTCTATAACATCATCCCTTACGGAGTCAGCAAAGAGACCGAAGCCCTGGACTATGACGAGCTCCTGAAAATGGCAAAAGAATGCAAGCCTAAAATGATCGTATGTGGAGCTTCAGCCTACCCCCGTTTGATTGATTTTAAAAGGTTCAGGGAAATCGCCGATGAAGTCGGAGCCTATCTCCTTGCAGATATTGCTCACATTGCAGGGCTCGTAGTTGCAGGCATGCACCCAAGCCCGGTACCCTATGCGGATTTTGTTACCTCAACTACCCATAAGACTCTGCGCGGTCCTAGAGGCGGCATGATTATCTCAAAAACCGAAGAGCTTGCGATAGGCGTAAACAAGGCTGTTTTCCCGGGTATTCAGGGCGGGCCCCTTATGCACATAATAGCCGCAAAGGCGGTTGCTTTTAAAGAAGCTATGAGCGAAGAGTTCAGGCAGGACCAGGCTCAGACCGTAAAGAATGCAAAAGCCCTCTGTTCCTCCCTGAGGCAGAAAGGCTTTGACATTGTTTCAGGCGGCACTGACAA
Organism: Methanosarcina sp.; assembly: GCA_013330315.1. Taxonomy (GTDB): domain Archaea; phylum Halobacteriota; class Methanosarcinia; order Methanosarcinales; family Methanosarcinaceae; genus Methanosarcina; species Methanosarcina sp8098u. The sequence goes on from DUIO01000197.1 coordinate 7,189, forward strand.
CCACCTTATGCTTGTAAACCTTAATAATATGAATATTACAGGCAAGGATGCAGAGGCCGCATTGAGCAAAGCCGGAATCATTGCCAACAAAAACACCGTTCCTTTCGAAACCCGCAGTCCTTTTGTGACCAGTGGAGTAAGGCTCGGGACTCCTGCCTGTACCACAAGAGGCATGAAAGAAAAAGAAATGGAACTGGTTGCCGACTACATCGAAGCTGCAATCAAGAATGCAGGAAACGATGTTCTGCTGTCAGAAATCAATGTTAAGGTAAGGGATCTATGTTCAAAGTTCCCTGTTTACGGATAATTGAGGAGATCGGGGGTTTGTCATATGTCAGACGAAAGTTATGAATCGCGCATAATAGACGGAAAAGTCCTTGCACAGCAGGTCGAAGAAGAGGTAAGGTCAGGCGTAGAGGATCTTGAAAGCAACAGGGGCGTCACTCCCGGACTTGCTACTATCCTTGTAGGGGATGACCCTGCATCAAAGATGTATGTCCGCCTGAAGCACAGAGCCTGCGAGCGTGTGGGCATCAGGGCAGAAGATTATCTTCTCCCGGCCGAAGCAACTCAGAAAGAACTCCTTGCCCTGATCGATTCCCTCAACGGGAATAAGGATGTGCATGCAATCCTGCTCCAGCTTCCGCTGCCAAAACACTTCTCTCCGCAAGAAGCAATGGAAGCCATATCTCCTGCAAAGGACGCAGACGGTTTCCACCCCTATAATATGGGAAAACTCATGATAGGAGATGAAGGGCTTGTCCCATGCACCCCTCACGGAATAATCAGAGCTCTTGAAGAGTACAACGTGCCTGTTAAGGGCAAAAATGCTGTTATTGTCGGGCACAGCAATGTTGTGGGAAAACCAATGGCTGCAATGCTTCTCAACAGGAATGCGACCGTTTCGGTCTGCCACATCTTTACCGATGACCTGAAGAAATATACCGTTGGTGCCGATATTATAGTTGTTGCAGCAGGTGTTAAGCACCTTATTAAAGCCGACATGGTAAAAGAAGGAGCCGTAATTTTTGACGTGGGAATCACTAAGGAAGATGACGGCGTATATGGGGATGTTGATTTTGAAAATGTAATCAAAAAAGCTTCCCTTGTAACCCCCGTTCCGGGCGGTGTGGGTCCCATGACAATTGCCATGCTCATGAAGCACGTGCTCATGTGTGCGGAGAAAAGCCTTTAATGCCTTATTCTAAGGCTTTTCTTTATTTTCATTTTTTATTTTTATACTTCCTACCTTAATTGACATTTAATCTTTAATAATCATGAATGACCTTTGCTTTCGGGTTTTTCTATCCTTCTTGTTTTTAATTGCAGGTTGAGATTGAGCAATAGCCTCTTCTAAAAGACAGTTTTTTAATTTCCATAAAAACAAGTAAATTTGTTTTTGATTTAATCGCATTAAATACTTAATTTTATTTTTTTCACACCTGTCTATCTGGGCTAGTGCTTCTGGATTTTATATATTCTTTTTATTCCTTTACAACGTAGTTGCCCTTATTGTGATAAACTAATTTTACACATCAATATTTTTATCTATCATTGAAGCTTATTTTATTAATAGCCCTGTTTACCGTCAATAAATAGTCAAATAATTTATGAGGCCTTAAATAAATAGTCTGGTTCTCATAAAGCTTTCAGATGCTGATATGAATTGTTTGTGATCAGTAGACAAATCTACCTGATATATTGATGGTATGCTGTTTCCACTCGCAGTCTGCCCTGTTTCCGTACAATTTGCATTTGATCCCGATAACTTGCATCTGATCCAGAAGAATATATTGCTTCATCCGCCGGTTTTGAGTTTGCGGCTTCATACATTCAGAACCTTTAAACTTTCAAACTGGAACAAATATTTTCCCTGTCCTGCTCGGTTCCTCCGGCACCAGCTTTGCAGCCTGAAAAATCTTTTTTTCTAGCCTGCAAGAGGGCCAGGTGCTGAAGTATAAGGCTTTCGGGGAATATTCTCAGATGTATAAGCCGTGCCTGCGGTTCCAATTTAAAAAAACTGGTCGGAAATTTCGCAAATCAAAAGGGCGCTGGAGATCGGAACTTTGAATTTCATTATGTAAGAGTGTCTTCAAGACTGACTTACTTGCTTACACATGTTATTACGTATATTATTGTCTTGTAAAATTTATCAGGCGCAGTTGCGCTGACTGATTTAATATCTATATAGCCTGGTTGTTAAAAATGGTAATTAATACTGATATCTGCGGTATAAAAGTAGGGGACTGGTATCCTGCACACGTAATGGGAATTATTAACCTGAGCCCTGAGTCCTTTTATGAAGGTTCGATTATAAGTCCGGAGTCTGCGCTTGAGGTCGCCCGGAAAATGGTTGAGGATGGAGCAACCTTCCTGGACATTGGTGCCCGTTCAACATGGCGCTTTGCAGAACATA
>DUIO01000112.1 GCA_013330315.1 Methanosarcina sp.
AGGGATGACATTCAATTAATAAATGTATGCTAAAGCGGATAATATTGTGACTCTATAGACACATATAGATGACAAAAATAAACAGAAAAGAATTAATATTCATCTATCATATGGCTGGCATAACATTATGAGTTGTCGTTTATCCCTCCAGATGAAGTTTTTGATTCTTCCAGGTCCCGCCTTGCACATGATTTTTTAAGTGAAAATCTAATTATGGAGCCGGAAGGCCAAAAACGCAACTATAGATGGGATTTTTCTGTACATTTTCAAGCAGGAGAGAGTTTGGAATGAGAGAAAGCCTGAGAAAATCTGGCATTGACATAGTTGGAGACGTACCCTAGGGAACTCACTTCTGTCTGTTTTATCAAACCAGAGAAGATTTGATAGATATACTTGTCCCTTATTTTAAAGCAGGGCTGGAAAACAATGAGCTTTGCGTGTGGATTATATCACGACCTCTGGAAGTAGAAGAAGCAAAAAATGCACTGAGAATAGCTGTTCCTGACATTGATATTTATCTGGAGAAAGGGCAAATGGAAATTATCCCTTACACTCAAGGGTATCTGAAGGAAGGTGTCTTTGATCCAGATAGGGTAGTAAATAGCTGGATTGAAAAAATCGATCAGGCTCTTGCAACGGGCTATAATGGGCTGAGGGCATCGGGGGACAATCGCTGGCTAGAAAAAGAAGGCTGGAATGGATTTGTTGATTATGAAAATAAAATAGATGCTATTATAGACAGCCTCCACGTGATAGCTCTGTGTCCATATTATCTCGATATGTGCAGCACATCCGAAATTATTGATGTAGTCTCCAACCACCAGTTTGCTTTGATTAAAAGGGAAGGAAAATGGGAGCAGATAGAAAATTCAGGAAGGAAGAGAGCAGAAAAAGAAGCTATTCAGGCTGCAAAGAATTGGAAATACACATTTGATGCTGTACCGGACCTGATAGCCATAATCGATAAAGAATACAGAGTTGTCAATGCAAACAGAGCCATGGCGGCAAGATTGGGCATAACTCCGGAAGAGTGCGCAGGGTTAACCTGCTATCGTATGATCCACGGGACAGACAGTCCTCCTTCTTTTTGCCCGCACCAGCAGTCATTTAAGGATGGGACTCAGCACATCTCAGAGGTTTTCGAGGATTGTCTCGGTGGTTATTTCTCAGTAAGCACCTCACAAATACACGATTCGGAAGGAAAATTCATTGGGAGTGTTTATGTCGCTCATGATATTAACGAACGCAAAAAAGTTGAAGAGAAACTTAAAGAGAGTGAGGAAAAATACCGCAATATCATAGAAATTGCCAATGAAGGCATATTGATAATTGATGCTGAAGTCAGGATTACTTACGCTAATAAAAAAATTGTTGAGACTCTCGGATACAGTCCGGAGGAGCTGATTGGACAATTTTTGTGGAACTTTGCCGACGAAGACGGCAGAAATACCCTCGAATTGAATCTGGAAAAGAGGCGGCAGGGTATTAATGATGTCTATGAGCTTAAATTAATATGTAAGTGTGGCTCCCCCTTATGGGAGCTTATAAGTACTAAAGCTCTTTTCAATAAGGAAGGCGTGTTTACAGGTTCTCTGGGCCTGTTCACTGATATCACCGAGCGCAAGCAAAAAGAAGATAGAATAAACAGGTACAACAGTGTCCTTGCGGGAATTAACCGTATCTTCAGCAGTGTGGTGCAGGCAAAAACTGAGGAAGAGCTGGGAAATACATGTTTATCTGTAGCCCTTGAAGTGACGGGCAGTCAGTTTGGTTTCATTAACGAAATGGGTGCAGACGGGTTATTGCACGATATCGCAAAAAGCGAGCTTGCGTGGAAACAGTGCCTTATGTATGATAAAACAGGGCACTGCGGTCTTCCGAGCGATTTTGTTGTCCATGGGCTGTACGGCAGTGTCATCATCAATGGGGAAGGCTTCTTTGCTAACGATCCGCAGTCACATCCCGAAAGTATTGGTTTGCCGCATGGACATCCGCCGATCGAATCTTTTCTTGGCGTGCCTCTCATCCAGGATGGGGAAATAATGGGTGTAATCGCGGTTGCAAACCGTGAGGGTGGCTATACCTATGAGCAGCAGGAAGATCTCGAAGCTATTGCTCTGTCGGTGACACAGGCTCTGCAAAGAAAAAGGTCGGAAGAAGCTCTCAGGTCCTCAAATAGTTATAACCGCAGTTTAATCGAAGCAAGTTTGGATCCCCTTGTTACTATTGGTCCTGACGGAAAGATAACCGATGTAAATGTTGCTACAGAACAGGTTACCGGATATTCGAGAAAAGAGTTGATTGGAGCTGATTTCTCAGATTATTTTACCGAACCTGAAAAAGCACGTGCAGGCTATCAGCTGGTATTCACGAATGGCGAAGTCAGGGATTATCTTCTGGAGATTCAACATAAAGATGGACATATAACTCCTGTTCTGTACAATGCTTCGGTTTTTAAAGATGAGAATGATGAGATCATTGGTATCTTTGCTGCTGCGCGTGATGTCTCTGACCTTAAAAGAGCCGAAAAAGCCCTTAAAAAAGCGTACAGTAATTTAGAAGAAAAGATTAAGGAACGTACGGCTGAGCTCGAAAAAGCCTACAATTCATTGAAAGAAAGTGAAAGAGTCCTGGCTGAAGCTCAAAAATTAGCTCATGTCGGGAGTTATGACTGGGACATTGTAACTAATGATGAGTACTGGTCTGATGAACTATATCATATTTTTAGGCTTAATCCTGAACTTAAGCTAAACCACGATATGTTTTTGAAGTATATACATCCTGAAGATTCAAATTACGTAAGACATGCCATTAACGGAGCATTAAACGGAAATCCGTATCATATTAACTATAGAATAATCTTATCTAATGGAGAAGAGCGTATAATCTATTCTCAAGGCGGGGTTATTTTTAATGAAAAGAATAAACCTATTCGAATGAGAGGAATAGTTCAGGATATTACTGAGAATAAAAAGGCAGAAGAAAATCTGAAGCGCATTGAAATTGCCCGCAAAAAGGAAATTCACCATAGAATTAAAAATAACCTGCAGGTAATCTCTTCTCTTTTAGACCTCCAGGCTGAAAAGTTCAATAATAGAGAATATGTGAAGTATTCGGAAATTGTTGAAGCCTTCAAGGAAAGTCAGAACAGAGTAACATCAATTGCCCTGATTCACGAGGAACTGCACGAAGAAGAAGGAATAAACGATACTATTAACTTTTCTCTATACTTGCAGAGACTCGTTGAGAATCTATTTCAGACGTATAGATTTGGAAATACTATGATTTGTCTAAATATGAACCTTGAAGAGAATATTTTCTTCGACATGGACACTGCGGTTCCATTGGGGATGATTGTTAATGAACTTGTTTCCAATTCGTTCAAATATGCATTCTCAGGCAGGAAGACCGGAGTAATCCGGATTGAACTTTTCAGCAAACAGATCACAAATGAGCCAAATAACAAAGAGGAACTTAAGCAGGAAAGTACCGGATGTACCCTCATCGTCTCGGACGATGGAGTTGGCATTCCCGAAGGAATCGATTTTAAGAACTCGGATACTCTTGGCCTGCAGATTGTGAACCTTCTGGTAGATCAATTAAACGGTGAAGTTGAGTTGAAGAAAGATGAGGGTACTGAATATAAAATAAATTTCAGGATAAAATAAGTTTCAGATAAAATAAGTTTCAGGTAAGATAAGTTTCAGATAAAATAATTTTCAGGATAAAACAAATTTCAG
>DUIO01000347.1 GCA_013330315.1 Methanosarcina sp.
CCCAAAATTAGTACTCTTGAACCTGTTTTTACCAGGGAGCCGACCCGGGGCACTCTTACCGGAGCTGCTGTTGAAAATGCAATTCAGTCTGAAACTGATCAGCTTGCCGAACTCTTTCTTTTTACAGCTGACCATGCCGAGCATCTGGCAAAGCTTATAAAGCCCGCACTCGAAGATGGAAAAACCGTAATTTCTGACAGGTATTCAGACAGCCGCTATGCTTACCAGGGGGTTACTCTTAAAAACAGGCTTGAAAACCCACTGGAATGGGTAAAGAACCTGCATAGAGAGTGGACCGTTGTTCCGGACCTTACGTTCCTTTTCGATATCGAACCTGAAATAGCAATTGAACGNNAAAGAGAGGAGAGCAGACAAAGTTCGAAAAAATAGAGTTCTTACAGAAAGTTAGAGAAAATTTCCTCAGACTTGCCGCAGAAGAGCCGGGGCGTTTTGTTATAATCGATGCGTCTTCTGTTTCTGAAAAAGTGGAAAAAGAAGTTGTGCAGAAGATTCTTGAGTTTATCCAGCGGGATTGAACTGAAGATTGGCAGGCAGAAAATTAAATGCACAAAAACCGGATTTCTAAACATATAAGAACCGAATTTTAGGGAATATAAAAATAAAAAAGAAAAGTGGGAATTCAGGTTAAAGCCCGTTATCGTCGGCAAATTTAATCAGGGCTTCCCCAAGCATCCGGACATGAGAGGGGTTAAGATTGAAGCGGGATTTTTTCATGCCTCCACGCTCTTTTGCTAACTCCACATACTCCTTTTCAAAACGGTCGCTGTGTGCAAGAGAAATGGTCATGTACCAGCCACCGCCCATCTTGATCTCAACATAGCCATCTCCGCTGCTGACTCCTGCGCTTTCCTCTACCGGCTCTTCAATGTTTTCCTCAGTTGCTTTTCTTGCTACCATGATATAACCTCATAAACTCTTTGTATTTATGGTAAAATCTGATAAGTCCGAATATAAATCTGTTAATCGGGTTATGCTTTTAGGGTTATATAAGATACTCAATACCTTATATATCAGGAGCATATGCAGGGCATAAACCCTCCCGTATGCTCATGAATCAGCATTTTTAGCTTTTTCAAGCCCGAATCTTATCACTTCAGGAGGAACCGAACCTGAATGAACTGCAGTTGCCACCAGAGCGCCTCTTATACCGAGCCTCTCAAGAGCAAAAAGGTCTTCCATACTCCGGACCCCGCCTGCAAGCAAAACATCGTGAGCTGATAGTTCGGCGAGTCTACGCAGAAACTCGGGGTCAAAACCGGAAGCTGTACCAACCCTGTCAAGGTCAAGGAAAATCAAATCCTTTAAGGGAAGCCCGTTGAGAAGTTTTACAATTTCAAAAGGGTCTTCAGGAATCTCAGGGTCCTGTTTCAGAACCTTTCCATATTTTACATCAATACTGACACTGATACGTTCCGGATATCTTGAGGCTGCATCTTTAATCACTGTGAGTGTACCTGTCTCCGTACCTATAACTGCGGTTCCTGCAATAGAAAGGGCTTTGTCCACATCCTGCGGAGAAGAGATTCCAAAATCAAGCATTACATCCGTTTTTAAATTTACATTCCGGATACTTTCTGCATTAATATCAATGGGACCTTTTCCCTGCAGGGCATTGAGATCGGCAATGTAAACTTCTCCAGGGCGTAAAAATTCAAGTATTTCCAGGGGAATTGATGTCTTGCATATAGCACTTGAATCCGAAACAGGGCGGTAATTCTCCCTTATTCCGCCTTTTGCAAGAACCACGTTACGATTAAATATATCCATTACAAAGACTACTCGGAACATACTTATTCGATAGCTTCATCATCCTATAAAAAAATATAAAATAAACCTCATTGTATAAAAGAAAGAATATACATCATTAAAAATTTAATTTTATGCTTGACTAGAGGCTTTATATGAAACTGCTTGTGAGTCCAATTAACACAGAGGAGGCGATCATCGCTTCTATAGGTGGCGCGGACATTGTGGATGTCAAAAACCCTAAGGAAGGCTCTCTTGGAGCCAATTTCCCCTGGATTATCAGGGAGGTTAAAGCGGTCGTGAATGGCAGACAGCCAATAAGTGCAACAATCGGAGATTTCAACTATAAGCCGGGGACTGCCGCCCTTGCAGCTCTTGGAGCGGCAGTCGCAGGAGCTGACTATATAAAAGTAGGTCTTTACGACATTCAAACTGAAGCACAGGCTCTTGAATTGCTTACAAAAATTACACGGGCAGTAAAGGATTACGACCCGTCAAAAAAAGTTGTCGCATCAGGGTATTCAGACTACAGACGTATTAATTCGATTCCACCTGTTTTACTCCCCGCAGTTGCCGCAGAAGCAGGGGTAGACGTGGTTATGGTAGATAAANNAGGTATTAAGGATGGAAAATCTACCTTCGAATTCATGAATGAAAAAGAGCTAAAAGAGTTTACCGACCTTGCTCACAGGTACGGGCTTGAAAACGCGATTGCCGGTTCTCTTAAGTTTGAGGATCTGCCTGTACTTGAAAGGATAGGTCCCGATATAATTGGTGTAAGGGGTATGGTCTGTGGAGGAGACAGACAGACCGCGATCAGGCAGGAACTTGTAGAAAAGCTCGTTGCTGAGTGCCAGGCTTGAAAAAACCTGTATTAGCAAAATAAATCCTGCGTATAAGCAAAAATAATATAATACAGAAAACCTGTGCTGGCATGCCTTCAGAGCATGCCAGCCAAAAAATAATTATATGTCACTCACTCTTCTAATCTGATGTTTATTTTCGGGCATATAGGTATAACCCTGGGGATCTTTTACTTACTGAGTCGTCTGCTTCCGGAAAAGAATATTCAGATAGAATTTAAATGGATCGCAGTTGGAGCGCTTCTTCCTGACCTTATTGACAAGCCTCTTGGCAGGATAATCCTTGCCGAGACTATAGGAAGCGGGAGGATATTTGCTCATACTCTCATCTTTGCAATCCTGCTCGGACTAATTGGATATTATATGTTCTACCGAAAGGGCTGGATCGCACCTCTTATCATTGCAGGCGCTTCTTTCTGTCATGTGCTTGAGGATGAGATGTGGAATTCTCCCAGAGCGTTTTTCTGGCCGTTTCTAGGCTGGGAGTTTCCAAAGGATACATTTTCCGGGAGCTTTATCGAATACCTTATGAGAATTCTGAATAATTCATACAACCCTGAGTATTCAGGTGTGTTTATACCGGAAATAATAGGAATAATGATCTTTTCCATATTTACGGGCAATTACCTGAGATTAAAAGGGAAAAGAAACAATGTAAGCCCTCAAATAATGAAAAAAAAGGCAGAGGAAGAGGAATAACGTAAAAAATAAGAATGGCCGGGTTCTGCATTTCCAATGCAACCGGCGTGGGACAAACTGTCAGCGCAACTCGGAAAAAAAGAACGGGCTCAGGAAATATGCTTATAGATTCTAATGTTAAGGGAATCATAAATCTTGTATAGAGGTTTATTATCCTGAGATTCAGAGCCATTTCCGACTGAAGAATTGTCCATAACTGAAAGGTAGCTCTTATAAGACTCTGCTGACTTTTCAAGACCCAAAGCTTCTGAGAAAGTTGTCACTACAAGATAAAAAGGTTCATTAGTAGAAGCTTCTAAAGACTTTACATCCTTAAAGCCGTTTGCAGGAACTGGTTGCCTTCTCGAAGAAATTTCGGATAGAGCATTTGATTCTTTCCCGACAAAGTAAATTTCAGGGTCCACATCTCTCTTAGATTCTTCGGCATTATATTCTTCGGCAGACATCACATACGGGTATGCTGCTTTTGATTCAATTAGCCACTGCATACCTTCGACCTCATTTTGTGGGATAGCTTCAGAAATTCCACCCGCATATGGGGAGCTGAAACAGCTGAAAAACCCTAAAGTCCATAAGAACCCCAGAACAAGAATTGTAGCACCAAGTCCTGTTGCATATCCTTTACTTAGAAGGACAATATAGAGAGAATATCCCAGCAATGGGATCTGAGCAAAAATAATAAAGCTCAGGTTTACAAACCTATCCGGAGGATAAGGTATGA
>DUIO01000236.1:0-3055 GCA_013330315.1 Methanosarcina sp.
TCAGGTGAATTAAAATAAAAAATACGAACCCTCTTCCTTCACTGATATCGAGGAAGAGAGTTTCCTTTTTTCGGTACGGGACCGAATTTAAGTTTTTATTAGCCGCTTAAGCCGGATGGGATTTATCTGTATCTTTTTCCAGGTCTTAGAACTTTCCGCGGCCAAGCTGTGCATGGGCGCGTGCCAGGTGTCCGGCAGCCTGTGCTCCTATGAGTGAGATCTCTCCTGCAAGCACTGCAGAGGCTACGATTTCCGCGAATTTCTTTGAATTTATACCGGGAGTATCTCCTGCTCCCGCCACTCCAAGGATATTGAGACAATCTCTCTGGGTCCCAAGTCCGGTGCCTCCTCCTACCGTGCCTACGGGAAGGGATGGCAGTGTGACGGAACAGTGTATTTCTTCGTATTTTGTGAGTTCCATGCTTGTGATTGCGGTACTGCCTTCTACAACATGTGCAGCGTCCTGCCCGCAGGCAAGATATACAGCGGCAATAATATTCGCGGCATGAGCATTGAAACCCATAGCACCAGCTCTTGCCGAACCAAGCAGATTTTTGCTGTAGTTTACTTCAAACATTGATTCCGGCGTACATTTGAGGGTTTCTCTAACTACATCTTGAGGAATGGTAACTTCGGCGACCACTGTCTTTCCCCTGCCGAGAATGGCACTTATGGCCGCAGGCTTTTTGTCAGTACACATATTTCCTGAAAGAGTAACCGGGTGTGCACCAAATTCGTCTTCTATGAGGTGCATTACAGCATCTGTAGCTATGGTTACCATATTCATGCCCATTGCGTCTTTCGTATCATAAGAAAACCTGAGATAAACATACGTTCCTGTGACAAAAGGTTTTACCGAGAGCAGTTTTCCAAATCTTGTTGTCTTCTCAGCAACCTCTTTCATTTGTTTGAAAACCTCAGGGCTTTTTACCCAATCATAAAACTTTTTTGCTCTTTCAAGACTTTCAAGCTTAAATACTGGAGCTCTGGTCATTTCATCTTCAAATACCCTTACATTTGCCCCGCCTGACTTTGTAATTACTGAGCAGCCGCGGTTTACACTGGCAACAAGTGCTCCTTCCGTTGTAGCAAGGGGGATATAGTATTCACCGCCTGCATATTCCCCATTTATCCTGAGAAGCCCGGCAACCCCCAGCGGGATCTGGACTGCTCCTATCATATTCTCAATATTTTTCTTTGTAACTACTTCTACGTCCAGAGAGAAATTCTGTATATGTTCGAATTCAAGCTTTGCATACTCCTGAATAGCAAGCCTTCGAATTTTCACTGCCGTTAGCGGGTCTGCAAATTCTTCGATCTTACGAAACGATATTTCCCCATCGAGAACTTTTTGTAAAAGAAGCTTCTCTTCCTCATTAAGCTCATAGTTTTCTAAAGGCATGAAATCACCGATTTGTCTTTTTACTTTTTCTACAAAACTGAAGTCTTATAGTGTAGCAATAAGGAACCCTAATTAGAATATTTTGCTCGTTTAAATATACTCTTTTGAATATACTTTTTAAATATGTTCTTTTGAGTAAGGCGCCTTTATACAACCTTTATATCAAAATTCATTTTATCCTGAATATCTGCATATTAACATATAATTTATTCCTCGAAAACAGTTCTTAGAATCTCCAAAATAGCTGAAAAAGTGTACACAAAGCAAAAGATTACTTTCTCTCTGTAATTTCCGTCTTACCTGTAGTAGCCATTATAAAATAGATTTAAAGATAAATTCCCCTATTATGCCTTATTTTTGGTAAAAATATCTTTAATTAGGGTAAGTATGAAATCATGAGCCTGACCAATTAGGAAAGCCTGACCAATTAGGAAAGCTTGATCAATTAGGAAAATATCACTCAAAATGCTGGGTTTTTAGCTTTAAAACTTTCAAGAAATGATTTTAAAAGATTATACTTAATAAATTTAGTAATTAGGATTTTTTGATAATTATTTAAAAAAAGATTTTAAAGATATTTTGAGCATTCTTTAATGCTGAACCCTAAACAGGTTGCCAGGTTCAGAAATTTATAATCAGCTGGTTTTCCTCTCTGTATGTTAAAAAAAGTTCAGCCACATCTTTTGAGCAAATAAACTCAATTCCTGGGATCAATTCTTCTTTCTTGAGCCCTATCATATCTGAGGCAAGCTGACAGCATCGGAACTCTACTCCCATCTCAATGCATTCCTGCACCGATATATCATATTTGGGTGACCCTCTCGTTTTATCTTTCTTTGCAAGTAACACTCCCATAGGTCCCCACAGAATTACCAGAACGTCGAGCCCTTTACTCCTGTAATATTTAGCAAATTTGAGAGTTTCCTGCGGGCTGGTGCTTTCATACACCATATTTTTGAGTAGCAGTAATACCTTTTCGACTTTTGTCATAAGAACCCCAGGTCTAAATAATACTTTTCTGAAACAGATTACCTAGATGTATATAAAGTTTCACATTGAAAACGGGTATACCCTCATTTTTTTGTTTTATTTATATATATTTGCCTACAATTGTAAAAACGTTTAGAAGCTCTGCACATCTGCGCAGTTTTGCTACTCCTTATTACAGTTTAAAATTATGTATTATTTTGGGTTTTTAAATGGCTTTAATAATCATAATAAAAAAATTTATAACTAAAAAAAGATTAGGTACNNCATTTCCTCTCTCTACTATTTCTCACTTTACTATTCCTCCTCTTTACTATTTTCTTTTTATAGGAGACAGCAAAAAAGTTGAAGAACTGATGGACAGGATCTCGGAAATAGAGTAGTTCAATATTTCTGAAATCGGGCCGGTTAATACTGCCTGTAATCCAGAAATCAAATGTAAGAATCCTGCCTCAGAAGAACTCTGGCTGAATGAACAAACAATTCGACTACTAATGCACGACTATTCCATACCATTAGCAACAGATAAAGCAACGCGTTTTCCATACATACATAATTTGATAGCGAAACTGCGCTGTATTTTAAGCAAAATCAGCAGATCAATAAACTGCTTTGAAATGATCGAGTCAGCTGGAATATTAGCAAAGAAAAAACGTAAGGAAATTT
>DUIO01000236.1:3060-3214 GCA_013330315.1 Methanosarcina sp.
TATTTCTGAAGAGGATATTTCTGCCGGGAATACCTCTAAAAATACTATTTCTTATAACAATATTTCCTACAATTGTACTCATGACAATATTGTTCCTGACAATGAGGGATCTGATTATATTACATCTGATAGTATTGAAGCTAAAATATTGCAC
>DUIO01000192.1 GCA_013330315.1 Methanosarcina sp.
AATTAGAAGCCAATCATTAGCACAAATACTATTCACTTTGGTTGTGTCTTCAAAAATATTTATATTTACATCGGGAGCCGGGCACTTCGACACTATTTTTTTCCCAAATGTATCAGTATGATCATCATGATATTCAGGTTCTATCAAAGATAAATATTTTTTCTCATCATTGAACCAGAATTTAATCTTTGTCCCGCCGTCTTTAATGTATTCACTTTTTTTTGCATCTCTCAGCAAAGGCCGATCAATAACCCCATTATCAAATTCCAGAACCTTTGTTTCCCCTCTTGCTTTACTATATGGTCTAGTGGTAACTGTAACCTTATCGGCGCACATAAAAACAGAAAAGAAACCAATCCCGTATTTTCCTGTAGACTTAAAACCTTTACTCTCTAATCCTGGAAATTCTTTGTGTGACAAAGACGATCCCCAAAAAGAATTTCCAAAATCAAGAAATGGACCACAGAGCACAGGCAAAGACATACCAACACCGTTATCCTCTATTTCAATATAACGCCCAAAATCATCAATACCTGTTCTGACATTTACCAGTCCCCAGTCTTCTTCCTGATCATCCAAAAACCTTCTGGCTCGGACAGCGTCAAACGCATTTTGCATTAGCTCCCTTATCGGCACAAAGTAATCCGCACCATATAACTTTTCACCACCGAGCATCCTTACCATTCTTGCGACATTACCCACTTTGATCTGTATATCCACAGGTTGCCACCCAGAAACAGTAATACACTTGATTAAACCATTCATGTCATTAATTGCATAAATACCTTTAGCATCAAATGAATCTATTTCATTCGAAGATAAAATCGTATCAACATTGCGCAGTTCATAATCAATCATTTTTAGCACATCAAAGCACAACCACCACAACTCCGATTCTTCAGATGTGAAAGTTGATTTTGAGGTAAATTTAAGGTGATTATTTTCAACATACGGCTGAACAAGTTTCTCATGAAATTTCCAATGCTGTGACGAATACTTATTAGGCGCTCTTAACATGTGTAAATAATATGGCGCACGATCTGCCGTAATATGGCTTGCGTCTGCACATCGTAATATGCAAGCAATTTTTAAAGGATTAACTTTCCATTCAGGATTATATTCAGGCAAAGCTCCTATTTCTTCTGGAAATACTTCCGGAAGATCTGTGACTTTACTCCAATGGCTCTGAGCAATCTTTCCAATAATTTCCCCGTAAGTACGACGTAAGTTCTCATCATCTATCAAGTATGTCTGTTTTCCGTCCTGCTCCCATGCTATTAAAGCAAGTCTTTCCGCCTGATTTGCATGCTCTTCTCTTAAAACTATCTCAAGAGTTTTCTTTTCTGCTTCTTCCGGAGTTATAGAACTATCTTTCTTAATACTGCATAGTGTATCTTTCCAAAGATCACTGTTTTTTAGATCATCAAGTTTATTGGGATAAGCGGCTAACCCCATACCAAGATCATGAATAAGAANNTCAAGTACATACGCTTCGGCAGGATTAAGACTATACTCTCTACCGCAAATAATATCAGCAAAACGCCATAAGCTGTCAGAATGAGATATATCGTGTTTAGTATAATCGGGTAATATATTTGCAATCTCTCCGGCAAGAAAAGAGGCCTTTTCTCTGAAAGAAACGAAACTTGCACGCAAACGTTCTACAGCTTTCTGATCACTCAAGTGGTTACAATTACATGCTAATGAGTTTTTCCATAACAAGCTTTCTTCATAATCTGACATACCAAACTCCTGATAAGCAAATCATATTATAATGTGTAATATTTGTCCAAATGTTATTCATAACTTCATCGTCCAAATTTCATGTTATTTAAACAAATTTAAGGCTAATACATCATTACTTAGATTATAAGGAGTAAATTCAAAAACTATTATTAATATATAGCGGCGGGGCGGCCTTCGTATTCCGTGATGCCAACANNTGATAGACCGACGAAATAAGTCCGCTGTCTGCGTCTTTGGCGTCACAGCATGACCTTGCGCACCCGTTCTCCATGATGAGCAGACGGTCGGAATATCTGAGCGCCAGATTTAGATCGTGCATAACTATAACGCAGATCATATTGTTATCGGCTGTTATTTCAGCCGTCATATCCATAACGTCTATGCGGTTCTTGATGTCGAGGTGATTGATAGGCTCGTCCAGAAGCATCACCGGAGAGTCCTGAACCAGCGCCCTCGCAATGAGCACTTTCTGAAACTCGCCTCCGGACAGCTTTGTGACACATTTTTCGGCACAGCTGTAAAGTCCGGCGTATTTAAGCACCTCTTCCGTGCGCTCAAAATCACGCTCGGACGGCCGCCAGCCCATGAAAGGCTTGCGCCCGAGAAGCACAGCGTCGTAAACGGAACATGTGACAGCCTCAGTTCTCTGCGGCAGATAGGACACACGTTTCGCCCGCTCGCCCTTGTTCATATCCGCAAGATCGTCGCCATCCACAAAAACACCGCCACTCAAAGGCGGAATTATTCCGGCTATGAGCTTCATCAGAGTGCTTTTGCCCGCTCCGTTGGGTCCTATCACAGAAAATATATGGCCTCGTTCGGCTTTAAAAGAGATTTTATCAAGTATCTGTCTGTCGCCAATTTTGTAGCTAAGTTCTTTAATTTCCAGCATTTTTTCCCAGCCTCTTTACAAGAAGATATAAGAAAACAGGAACTCCAGCGAAGGAGGTCACTATGCCAACGGGAAGCGCCAGAGGATAGACCGCCCTCTGTGCCGCTATATCCGCACAAAGCAGAAAAAGCCCA
>DUIO01000191.1 GCA_013330315.1 Methanosarcina sp.
AAGGTGGGAATATGAAAAGTAAAGCTGAAATCAAAGCTAAAATTAATGATGAAGAAAGCAGGAAAACTGAAGCCCTGTTAAAAGTAAAAGACCTGTCACTCTCCTTTGTTCAATATACCTCAGGTCTCAGACAGACTGAGCTAAAAGTAATCTCCAATTTAAGTATAGAGGCTTACAAAGGAAAAATATTAGCTGTTGTGGGATCGAGCGGTTCCGGAAAGAGCCTTCTTGCCCATGCGATTTTAGGAATTTTGCCTTCTAACGCGATACTTAAAGGGAAGATCGAATACAATGGCATAGAGCTTACTCAGGAAAAGAAAGAAAAAATCAGGGGTAAAGAAATAGCTCTGGTCCCTCAATCCGTAACCTATCTGGACCCTTTGATGAGGGTTTCCGAGCAGGTAATAGGGTGTGTAGAAGACGAAAAAGCAGGTTTGATGAAGAAGCTCCAGAGAGAGATTTTTCAGAGATACGGCTTAAAACAGAATGTTGAAAGGATGTTTCCTCATGAACTCTCGGGAGGGATGACCAGAAGAGTCCTGGTTTCCACTGCAGTAATAGGCTCTNNTGAGCTATTTTAAAGATATGGCAAATAAAGGATGTGCAGTAATAGTTATAACTCATGATATAGAGGCAGCGCTGAAGATATCCGATAAAATTGCCGTCTTTTATGCAGGCACGGTCCTGGAAGTAGCCAACGTTGAGGACTTCAAAAACGATGGTAAGAACTTAAGGCACCCTTATACCCGTGCACTCTGGAATGCACTTCCTCAGAATAAATTCCAGGCAATCAGGGGTCATCAGCCAATGCAGGATGAAGTCGTTGACGGATGCATTTTTTATGATAGGTGCTCGAAAAAGAACGAACTCTGCTCTAGAGGCATTCCTCAATTCCAAAAGGTCAACGAAGGGGTAGTGAGGTGCAATAATGTATCTTAAAGGCGAGAATATCACTTTCGGATACAAAAAAAACAGTATGGTTCTGGATAATGTGAGTGTGTCTTTAGGTAGCGGTGAGGTCCTGGGCCTTGTGGGAGATAGCGGAAGTGGAAAATCAACTTTATGTAAAATCCTGGCCGGCTATGAAAAAAAATATCAGGGAAAAGTAAACCTCGATGGAAAAGAAATCCCGACAAAAGGATATAACCCTGTCCAGCTCATTTTTCAGCATCCCGAGAAAGCTGTAAATCCCAAATGGAAAATGGAAGATATTTTAAATGAAGGGCATAGTGTTTCGCAGGAGACCCTTGATTCATTCGGAATAAAAAAAGGCTGGCTTAACCGCTGGCCTAATGAACTTTCAGGGGGAGAACTTCAAAGGTTTGCCCTTGCAAGAGCTCTTGGTCCTGAAACTAAATTTTTAATAGCTGATGAAATCACAACAATGCTGGACGCTATAACTCAGGCCCAGATCTGGAGTACAATCCTGGATATAGTTGAAAGGATGAACATCGGAGTGCTGGTCGTGAGCCATGAGAAAAACTTAATCAAAAGGGTGTGCCATGATGTTGTTTATTTGAATGATATTAATAATGTTTGATAGATGTTTGTTATTATTGAAAGGCTATTTTTCAATTACTCTTAATTTTTTTTTAGAAAATTTGAGCATCCTGCCTGGTCTTTATAACCTAACCTGACCTGGACTTCCATGCTTGAGATTTCTGTCAGGTTCTACCTTCCTATCAAATTTTACCAGACTGACTGCCTATCCTCCTGGCTATCTTTGAAGGCAGTTCTTTTTGATTACATGTGTTTATTAGCAACGGGGCAATTGGTATTATTTATGGCTGAGAATGTTCCGTCAAATATCCTCCGAAGCCCGTGGCCCGGAGGAGAACCGGATATGGAATCCATCTCTCCAGCCCCCATACTAAAGAATTCAAAGGGGATTGAATCTAGCATAAGGATTGAATCTAGCATAAGGATTGAATCTAGCATAATATAGTAAAGAATAATATTGGGAGTGAGGCTCCTCTAAGTACCGCCGAAAAACGATTCATCTGAGTTTTCCGTATTCTGGAGCTTGAAACTGCATTGTAATCTATCAACCGTGGCTCATAAAGAAAGGGTATCAGAGGTATTTAGGGGTTATGTTTCCGCGGTTGTGCTGATAAGAGTAGTAAAAAATCTAAACCATGTTGAAACTGTTATTTAAAATTGTTACCATAAAGCACTTATTATGTAAATTTTATAAAAATATCTACATAATATGTGATTGTAAAATTCTATTATATTATCAGATTGAAACTGTTAGTCCAGAAAACCATCAAAAAGCCCTGCATAATAGCAAAAAATAGTGTAAAGATATCTTCTGACATGCGGTTTTTAGAAATATCAGCAAAAAGAATATAAAGCGGAAATATTACGAGGATATATCTGGGCATGGACTGAATTCCTGTAGATAGCGGGATAAATACGGAATACATGCAGAGTAACCAGTAAGAAAACCTGATCTTTTTGAAAAAGAGTATAAAAATAAGAATGAAAATTGCCGTAACAACTGCTTCAAAAGTTGTATACATACTTCCATGATATCCGTCAATAAGAAACTCCAGCGGATTCCCTTGATATCTTCCCCATGCAGTTTGTCCGTGTACAAAAGCTAAAAAATCTCCGTTCAGGTAGAAGTTGAATGCCATGTAAGATATTGTACCCAGGGGGATTAATGAGAGATATAAGAGAGGAAGTATTCTTCTCTTCTGTTCTTTAAAAGATTTTAAAG
>DUIO01000074.1 GCA_013330315.1 Methanosarcina sp.
CAGTTTGAGCAGTCGATAAGAAGTCTTAAGAAACCAATCTCAAGAAGCTAGAAAGTTTTAAGATTTGAGCCTGAAAAGAAAGCTTCACAGAAAACATTTAAGATATAGGCTGCCTTTGAATAATCCCGAGGCAAAAGATGAGTGAATACAAACAGTGTATAGTTACCCGGGACGACCTGAAACTCTCTAAAGGCAAATTTGCCGTACAGGTGGCACATGCTGCGCTCTCCGCAGCTGAATGGGCAAGCAAAAGTGACCTTGAGAAATGGAAGGAAGGGGGGCAAAAAAAAGTTGTCCTGAAAGTCCCTACTCTTAAAGACCTTTATGAGCTTAAGGAAAAAGCAAGAAGAGAAGGGCTCCCAACAGCTCTCATACAGGATGCGGGTCTTACTGAGATTCCTCCCGGGACAGTTACCGTGCTCGGGATCGGACCGGCAAAAGAAGAGCTTATAGATAGAGTTACAAAGGATCTTAAACTTGTCTAACTTCCAGAGTCCCCATAAAAAGGACAGGATACATCTCAAAAAACAAACAGAGGATGCCTGAAAAGATGTTTTCACCGACAGAAAAAAGTTTTACCTACTGTTCGATTCGGGAGGACATTAATGAATAACTCGGAATTTTTAGAAAAAAATGCACCCTCGACAATTGCGATTTTATTTGTATGCCTTATACTGGTTACGTTGACCGGATTTTTCTTTTCTGATTCTATTGGTAGCCTTACGCATGAGTTAAGAGGTTATTTAGGACTGAGTGCGGAGCTTGAGAACTCTGAAGAAGTATTTGTACCTGATATGGCTTCTTTTACTTCTCCGGCAATACCTTCATATTCCACTTCGAAAAAAGAACTTACTCCTATCCTCAGGACTCCATTGCAGCCCGGATTTTCTCTGAGCAGCAATTATCAGACCTCAGAGTTATTTCAGGGCGGGATAGGCTATCTTAAAATAAGTATTAGAAACGAAGGCAGAAACCCAGTATTTATCGACAGATACGGATTATCGATTAATGCCTCCAAAAGCCAGATTTTTTCAGAAGACTGTGGGGTTTTGCTCTCACCGNNGGGATAATCGCGGTGCAGGTTCCTGAAGAAGAAAAAGCCAGTTTTAGCATTGTCCTCTGGCTGCTTGCCTCAACGTCGGAAGGCAAATGGCATGAGTACGACCCTTACTTCCTGAAAGGGTTTACTACGGACCTGAAACCGATGCCCGAAAAATATAGTCCGAAATACAGATATAATCCGGATTATTACTTTAGAACAATAAATCGGCTGGTAGAACCGTCCGAACCCGACGTAAGGGCAAAAGCAGCAGAAACGGCCCGCTCATATCCCGGAGCTTACAATATATATCAGGTCTGTGCACTTTTTGATATGGTAAAAGAAGAGGTCGAGTATGTAAGCGACCCGAGAGGCAATGATGTGTGGGAACCTGCCAACGTTACTCTAAAAATAGGAGCCGGAGACTGTGAGGACCAGGCAATTCTCCTGTCGTCCATGCTCGAAGCCGTAGGGGGCACTACCAGGGTATATATCACGGATAACCATGCCTTTGCAGCTGTTTATCTGGGTAAAGGAACAGACTCAACCGATGCTGCAGTCAGAGGAGTCAGAGCATATTACGGAAATGTCGATGTAAATTACCTGACAGACGAATACGGTTCATGGCTTATGCTTGACCCGACTTCCAGCCTCTACGCAGGCGGGCTTCCCGGAAAAACTGCTCAGACGAGGGTTCAGGTAGGAGAAAATGAAACTCACAGGAGCTGGACCTTCGTAAATACAACCGAAGTAAGAGTTATCGATATCCGCCCCAGAGCATGATATTACCATCAAATTAAAAACTCCCTGTCCAAATCTCTGTATAAAAATCGAGCAAATCCGGGAAAGAATAACTTCCCGGAAATCCATATTTATCGGTTTATTTTATCAGGCAAACACTATACCTTAACTTTTTAATTCACTGCCAGCATAACCATACAGCTTATCCGGCCTTAAGTTTTGCACGGCAGGTTTTTTTACCCATAAAAATTACCCAATTATCAGGAGCGTTTACGACTTATGGAAGTCCCGCAAATTGAAAAACAGATAGGAATNNTGCAGGTAAGCCAGAAAAGAATCAGTGTTGCAGGCACAAAAGATAAAAGGGCGCTCACCACGCAGAAAATAAGCATATTTGATACCGACGCGTCCGATGTTGAAAAAATCCGCCTGAAGGACGTAGAACTGAAAGTCCTGGGGCGCTCCAGAAGGTCCGTGGAACTTGGAGACCTGTGGGGGAATGAATTCGTTATTACAGTTAGGAATATTGAAAGCTCCCCTGATAAGACAGACTCCCTGATCAAAAAGACAACCGACGAAATTATTTCTCAGGGCGGAGTGCCCAATTTCTTTGGGATCCAGCGCTTCGGTTCTGTCCGTCCTGTCACGCACCTGGTAGGAAAGGCCATCGTAGAAGGCAATTTTGAAAAAGCAGCCATGCTCTATATTGCCGAACCTTTTCCGGAAGAACCTGAGGAAACAAAAAAAGCCCGCCAGTCTGTCAAAGAGACCCGGGATTTCAAGGAAGGCCTTAAAACCTATCCTCTCCGCCTGGGACACGAAAGGGCTATGATGAACCATTTGATTGCAAATCCTGAAGACTATGCCGGAACTTTCCGCGTGCTTCCTCAGAACCTTTACAGGATGTTTGTACACGGGTATCAGTCTTACATTTACAACATGATCCTGTGCCGCAGGATAGAAGCCGGCATACCATTGAACCAGGCGGTTGACGGCGATATAGTTTGTTTCAGAAACGAAGCCGGACTTCCGGATTCCTCAAAGACTGAAAAAGTCACTTCTGAAACCGTAAATGCCATGAACCGCCTGATAAAACATGGCAGAGCTTTCATAACTGCCCCTCTGCCGGGTTTCAGTACCGAATTTGCGTCGGGAATCCCAAGGGAGATAGAAAATGGGGTCCTAAATGAACTTGAAGTATCCCTCGAAGGTTTTAATATAGAAGAATTCCCCGAGATGAGCTCAAAAGGTACCAGAAGGGAAGTTCTACTTCATGTTGAACCGAAGTTTAAGGTTAGTGAGGATGAACTGAACTCGGGGAAATCAAAGGTAGTGCTTGAATTCATGCTTCCCAAGGGAAGTTATGCTACAACCGTGCTGAGGGAATACATGAAAGCAGACCCCTTGCAAATGAGCTGAGAATTCAAAACAAGCCTGAATGCAGAAAAAACAGGTTGCTAAAGGCAACTATATACTCTTTTATTTCGAACAGCCATTGATTGCGGCCTCTAAAAAAGAGAAGGCAGTTTTTGCCCCCTTGACATTATGATCCTTATTCCTTATGTAAGGATTTTCAACAGGAGGCTACACGGGGGCATGGAAGCCCAGTTTAATCGTTTGAAGTCTATATAGTCTCAGAAGCAGGGAAGTAGCCTCCCTTGCTTATAGTATTTTCATTCTTGAGAAAACCGAATTCTTTCCAGAGCAAGCCCAGCACGACAAGAAACATCAGGAACTCTGCAGCCGGGGTTGCGAGCCAGACCCCATTAAGGCCAAGTAATGGAGGTAAAATCAAGAGTAAGGGAAGGAAGAAGAGAAAAACTTTTCCGAGCTGGATGAAAAGAGCGGAACTGACCCTGTTTATGGACTGGAAATACACCGAACCGAGCATAACCGTTCCCTGGGCAAGCAGGGCAAACATGAAAATATCCATGCCGTTGAGGGTAATTTCCAAGAGTTCGGGATTGTCATGGTTGAAGATGTGGATAACCTGTTCCGGAAATATATATAGGAGCAGGAACCCGGCTGCTCCAATGCCGAGGCTGGAGATGAAAGCCATCTTCAGGGTCCCGGCAACCCTGGAATAATAACGGGCTCCAGAGTTGAAACCGATAATCGGCTGGGTACCGACTGCGATTCCTTCAAAGATCAGGGAAAAGGTCGAGAAAACGTAACCTATGATACCGTAGCCTGAAACCGCAAGTTCCGAGCCGTATCTGAGCAGCATGTAATTGTTAGTAAAGAGCAGGAAAAAGGTTGAAAACTGCATTGCAAAGGAGGGGAGGCCTGCCTTCATGATCATGAAAATAGTTCCCGGCTCCAGGCAGAAAGCCCGGTGTTTTAGCCTCAGTCCGGACCACCTGCTGAAAAGGTAGAGTGACAGAAGTATTCCGGAAAGAGAAAAAGCGATTACTGTGGCTACGGCAGCCCCGGTAATCCCCATTTCCATTCGCATGACAAAGATATAGTCAAGAACCAGATTTACGAGAACACTTGCAACCAGGCATATCATAGCAAGTCCTGGTCTCCCGTCGTTTCGAACCAATGGATCAAGGGCAATTGATAAGATCAGGAATACCGAACCTGAAAATAAGACTCTGAGGTAAGCATTTGCCATACCAAATACCTGACCGGAAGCTCCCAGCAGGCGGAGATAAGAGTCTGAGAAGCAAACCCCGATAGCGATGAGCCCTATTCCCGCAAGCAGGAGCAGGGGAAAAGCATTATGTACAAGCTTGAGGGCTTCCTGCCGATCATCTCTGCCAAGGGCAAGGGCAATAAGGATTGAAGTCCCGATCCCTATCATGTGTCCTGCTGCAACTATGACTAGAAGTGCAGGAAATGCAAGAGTTATTCCTGCAAGCCCCTGGTATCCTACGGCATTCCCTACAAAGAAACCGTCAATAACTCCCTGAATTCCTGCAACAATCAATCCTATGGTTGCCGGGAAAACGAATTTCAGAAAAAGTTTTCCGATACTTGCAGACCTCATTTCCCATTCATCGGTCATACCTTTTCCTCTTCAAGCCCGGCAGCGATTTTCTCAAAGAGCCTCTCCAGAACATCAAGTTCTTCTTCGTCCAGAATTTCTCGGACCTTTTCGAAAAACTTCATGTCAGCCCCGTTTTCGATCTCAACTACCTTTTTCCCTTTATCCGTAAGCTCCAGCAAGCAAACCCTTCCGTCTTTTGGAGAAGCCCTTGTTTCCACCAGGCCTTTTTCCGTCATTTTAGAAACCATGTTGCTGGCAGAGGGTTTGCTGACCTCCATAGCCTTTGCCAGTTCGGACATTGTGGGATTGCACAGGGAGTATATTTTCCTCATGTAGAGAAAGGTATTGAAGCTTATATCGCCATATTCCTCAGAGAATTCATATTCTTTTAAATTTTTTTGATAATATCGGTCAATTTTTTCAAAAAACTGAGAGATTGCCATTTTTGCTCTCCATTAACGAGATTAGTGGGATTTGGTTAGTTAAGCTAACTAGTTAGTTAGCCTAACTAATATATAACCTTTCTTCAGCTAAAAGATAGATTTGAAAATTCGCTTCTGCATACCGGGACAAGCTCCGCAGGAAACAATATCAAAAATAAAATTCTATTTTTCCCCATAGTTTGATTATCTGGAGAGAGAATGGTTGCTCCTGTTATTGCAGTATATCTGGCAATTATCTTCTTTGCACTGACTCAGGAAGCAAAATGTATTCAAAAAAAGTAAAAATGTCCAGATAAGAAAATCTGGCCGGAAACTGATATATTGAAACTTATATAATCTTACTCCAACCTTTACAGACCGGGGTCTGCTTTCCTTTCTACCAATCTTCCGTACATATTTGCAACAAATATTGAGTTTGTAAAGATCATTGCAGGTATGCCCACAAGTACTATTGAAAGAACCATAAATATGATAACAAGAGCATACTGTTTCAGCACCGTAACGATATATTCTCCGAGGTTATCCCTAACAACATTCAGGACACTAAACTCAAAGAAAGATTCAACAGTTTGTTTCCTGAAGAAGTTAACGGCAAGCATAGGGACCACAAAGAACCCTAAAAGGAAGCTGATAATGTTCCCAAAAGTTTCACTAACATACATTGCAGCAAACAATATGATTATATATACTATGTAGAAGGGGAGAGACTTCAGGAAAACCATAAATCCAAGCTTCAGGTCTTCCATAAAGTCAAGTTTTATTGGCTCTTCATATCGACCTTCAATAAATTCATTAACAAGCCTTACACCATAACCGAAAAGTGCAAGCCATCCTATAATGGGAACAAATAACAAGAGTGCATAAAGTAGCCTTTTCGGCGTTTTAAAAGGATATTTAAAAGCTTCTGAAAAACTTATAGTTTCTATGATTATCACCAACTATATCCCTATTTTTGGGCATATAAAACTTTTTAAAAATAATTCTAAATAAATATATAAAGTTTAACGAATAAATTTATAAAGAGATCAAAAACTAAGAAGAGAAGCCGATGATTGTGCGTTAATAAACATGTGTATGTGTAAATTGGTATTTGATTTTGAAATGGAAAATTTAAGGTAAGGGTTTTTTGCTGACATTTCTCTATTCTCTCATAAGTCGCTTGAAAAAAATTTACCGGTTATTTTCTCTTTTTCTCTTTTTCAAGCGTCCTTTTTGCTGCTTTATCGCCTGAAGAAGCTTTCCTCTGCAGTTTTTCTGTTTCCTTGCGAGCCTTAGAGTTAGAGATCTGTTCCATGTCTTGCTTATCAATTTCCATATGACGACCCTTCTATGAGATTATATCATCAATCTTTTTATTATTTTTGCAGTTTTAACTTCAATACCTATTTCTACAAGTATATGCGTATAGTGTCTAAAATATTTAATAATCTTGACCGGATATAGGAAATTACGAAAGAATATTACCCGAATATCCAAAAATTTAAGAATTCAAGAAAAGTCAAAAAACTATAAAAGAGCTCTTAATTACATATTAGAAGATGAAAGATCCTTAATTTCATCTCACGGAGAGAAATTTCCGGGACGAATTTAGAAGTCCCGGGTTTTCTCATTAACATCGAACAAAAAGAAGAAGATTGTCAAAGATTATTTTTTCTTCATTTCCTTTGCAAGTTTCTTCTTTGCNNCATAGAATTTAGTGAAGTAAAAATATCCGTACAGGTACAAGTACAGTACAAATATAAGTACAGCACCTCAACGGATATCACATTAATCCATTATTTTCATTTTTAAAACTATTTATCAGTTTCCCGCGAGAGGGAATTTTAGATTTATATTAACTATTGCTATACTACTGTTACTGGTATAAGACAGAAGCGGTTTCTCTGAAACTTCGTTCTAAAGTAAAAATAATAGAAAAAAGGCTGAAGAGGAAAGAACTTCCTCGATCACTCTAATAGATTGATGCCTTTTATTGACTTTCTTTTTCCTTTCTGTATTTGCACATTGCCTGGACGAGGCCCTTGAATGGAGGAGACGGTCTGCCGGGTCTTGATTTGAATTCCGGATGGAACTGGGAAGCAAAGAAGAAGCGCTTGTCAGGAATTTCGGCAATCTCCATTCTGTTTTTGTTTTTGCCTGAAAAGACTATGCCAAAGGACTCCAGCCTGTCAACGAATTCAGGATTTACTTCGTATCTATGGCGGTGGCGCTCGACAATATAATTGGTCCCGTACAGCCTGGTAGCGATGGAGCTTTCCTTAAGGATTGCATCATAATCCCCCAGGCGCATGGTGCCTCCCATGTCCGCAACTCCGGTTTGCTCAGGCAGGATGTCAATCACAGGATAGGGAGTATCTTCGTCAAATTCCGTGCTGTTTGCATTTTCAAGGTTCGCAACATTTCTTGCAAACTCAATTACCGCGAGCTGCATACCCAGGCATATCCCGAGGAAAGGAATGTCATTTTCCCTGGCAAATTTGATTGCAAGCATTTTACCTTCAGTCCCTCTACCTCCAAATCCTCCAGGAATCAGGATACCGTCATACTTTTTGAGCTTCTCGACTTCCGCAGGGTCTTCTTCAAGGGTCTCAGCTTCAACCATATTGACCTCGACCTTACATACATTGTCAATTCCGCCGTGCTTGACAGCTTCAAGGATGCTGAGGTAAGAGTCCTCAAGGTTTGTGTATTTGCCTACGATTGCCAGTTTGACTTCATCGGTTGTGGATTTCATCCTTGCAACCATTTCTCTCCAGCCGTTATCCTCAACACAGGAATCCAGTCTCAGGTGCTTCATGAGCCGGCTGGTAAGCCCCTGCTCTTCAATCGAAAGAGGGACATCGTAAATATCATCAGCATCATAAGCACTTATGACCAGTTCCTGGGGCACATCACAGAAAAGGGCTATTTTTTCTTTGGCACTGTCCTGAAGAGGGGTCTTTGATCTTGCGACAATTACTTCCGGACTTAACCCAAGGGCTCTGAGTTCTTTTACTGAATGTTGAGACGGCTTGGTCTTCTGTTCGCCCTGGAGGTCTTCCATTACAAGGGTCACATGGATAAAAACAATATTTTCAGAAGGTTCTTCCCTGTGCATCTGGCGGACTGCTTCAAGGAAAGGCATGCTCTCAATGTCTCCCACAGTCCCTCCGATCTCGACAAGACAGATATCAGCCCCGCTCCTTGCTGCAACTTTTCTTATTTTGTTCTTAATCTCATTTGTAATGTGGGGGATAATCTGGACAGTCTTTCCGAGGTAGTCTCCTCTTCTTTCCTTGGCGATTACTTCCTGATAGACCTTGCCTGTAGTGAGGTTATGATCTCTGGTGAGTTCCGTGTCAAGGAACCTCTCGTAGTTTCCGAGGTCCAGGTCAACTTCACCTCCGTCCCTGAGCACAAAAACTTCCCCGTGCTGGTAAGGGCTCATGGTGCCTGCATCAATATTGATGTAAGGGTCGATCTTGATAGCCGTGACTTTATAACCTTTGTTTTTCAGGTTCCTGCCGATGGATGCGATGGTGATGCCTTTCCCAAGCCCGCTCATCACCCCACCGGTAACTACGATGTACTTCATGGGTAAGCTTCCTTTAATTTTTCTGATAGGATTACGGACAAAAATAATCCTGTAAATCTTAACTAAAGAGTAATCAGAGGAATGATTTATACAGACCTTATACAGATCTTTTTATTTATACAGATTTTTCAGTTAAATTCTTGCGTACGAACACAATACCAATATCTTCATGATATAAAAATTACTCTCTAATCCCGAAAAAGAATAAGTTCAAATTGAAGGCCGGTAACTAAAAAAAATTGATGGGAAAAGGACTCAAAAGCAGGTCTAAAAAGCACGCCTATGAGGTTCGATAAGG
>DUIO01000020.1 GCA_013330315.1 Methanosarcina sp.
TTTATTTTAACCTCTTTATTCTAACTTTTTTGTTCTGATTTTTTTATTCCTTTTTAGTTTTCTTTCTCATCCAAATCTTTTTTCTCTGTTATTCTGCTTTTCTTTTCAGAGTATTTTTCTTTGAATTTTTTTCAACCCCACTTTTTTCTCCCGTATTTTGCTTTTAAATTATTTTTCTTTCATTTTCTCTTTTTTCAATTTCAAATATTTTTTAAATTCATTTATCGTTGATCAACGATTTTCTTTGGAAACTTTTAAATATTTATGCTTCTGAATATATTTTAAAGCCGGATACTGTTCGTAGTTAATATAATTACAGTTTTATGCGTTGAAAACATATTCTCTTACTTATATAATTAAAAAGAAAAGTTAATATACAGGTTTTGCAAAAGAGAGTCTAACATACATTTTACTTAAGTTATATCTGTTACTACTTTCTAATGTCTATTTCACAACTTATGTTATTCTAACTGTCAAGGTCTACTATCCAGCCCGGTATTTTCGGAGGCAAGCTACACGATTTAGTAAAGCTTATATATCGGATATTCTGTAGTAATGCAGAATATCTGGACTCAGGATATTTATAAATATATTCATATTGATATAGTGAATCGTAAGTTATTATTACTCAGAGTTAGTATATTGATATTACTTGTGTAAGCAGGTAAAGAAGGAAAACTAATATGCACCTTAATCTGGAACCGATTGGCATTATCAAGAAGGTTGCAAATAAGTCGGAGATTTTGATTTATTCTGATTTTGAGCAGGTCATACGAAATATTGTATCCAAGATAGGCGAAGGAGCCGAAATGGGCCAGAAACTCCTGGTTATTCATAAAAATAATAATAAAAAGCAAGTAGATGGACATCAGGTCCAGGTCACGAAGGCTACGCTTCTTGAAAGAAAAGGAAACCTATTGACAATATCTAAGATAGAGGCAAATGAAGACTCAGTTATTGATGTTCGGCTTGATCAAACGGCATAATATCTTACGATTTCGACATATGCCGACAAAAATCTTGAATTCCTGAGTGCCTTCTTTTCTCCTCAATAGCTTGGACTGGGAAGAGAGGTTAATCTTAAGGTAGAAGTTCCGGAATACAGGAATTTCCTTGATTTTTTTTCGTTATAACTCTTTTTCTGCTTCCGGGTAGATTATGCCGGATAAGAAATAGGGACATTGAAAATCCTGGCAAAGGCTGAAATGAATCTCAAAGGCATCAAAATTTTATACAGAATTGTGCCCTGGGAGCCAGGTTCTGTGCTGATATCTGGAAAAGAGGGCCAGAGGCCTGTAAGCAGCCTATTTCTTTTATCATGTATCTGACATATCTTATGTCTGAAAAATCTGACCTCGAAGAAATCTAAATTATTCAAGAAGCTCAAATCCAAGGAACTCGCTACCATGATTCGATACCCGGTTCTGTATGGCTTTTCCGGAATAATCCTTTGAATAAGCCTTGATCATTTTTTAAGTGCTTTCTGCCTCAAAGATTTATCAGTCTGACAGCGCGAGTAAAATTTCGGTACACATAAAGCTATTGCCAGGGAGCAGAGATACTGTTATGATGGAAATACGGGTAGCATGAGAGATTTATAATATAAATACTGGTAATTCTGGATATCGGCAGATTAACTTACTTGGGAATAATTTTTCCAGGCGGATGAAAAGTTAAAGCAGAAAACAAAGAAACAAAGATAAAGAATCACCTAAGCTGAATAAGAGCCAATTACCTGAGGGAAAACATGGGTACGGATATAGGAGATTTGCTCCAGAAAAAGAAAATAGAACTCTCTAACCTCTCAAACAGGGTAGTTGCGGTTGACGCATTTAACACACTGCACCAATTTTTGAGTATTATCCGNNCCTCCTGAAATGAAGTCCGGAACACTGAGCCGGAGGAGTGAAGTCAGGGAGTCGGCAAGGGAAAAATGGGAAAGTGCAAAGGCAGAAGGAAATCTTGAAGCAGCTTATAAATATGCCCAGGCTTCTTCAAAGGTTGACCATGACATCATAAAGGATTCCAAGTACCTGCTGGACATAATGGGCATTCCCTGGATACAGGCCCCCTGTGAAGGAGAGGCGCAGGCTGCTCATATGGTCATTAAAAAGGATGCCGATTGTGTTGCTTCTCAGGATTATGACTCTTTTCTCTTCGGGGCGCCTACTGTAGTCCGTAATCTGGCTGCTACCGGAAAACGCAAGCTTCCGGGAAGAAATGTATACGTTGATGTTGATCTCGAAATTATTGACCTTGAAGAAACTCTGAACGCCCTGGGGATTAACAGGAACCAGCTTATTGATATAGCAATCTGTGTGGGCACGGATTATAACAAAGGACTGGAAAAAGTAGGGCCCAAAACAGCCCTCAAGCTGATTAAAAAGCATGGTGATATTCATGCCGTGCTTCAGGAAAAAGGGATAGAGATCGAAGCCCTGGACAGTATAAAGGAACTTTTTACCCATCCTGATGTTACGGATAATTATGAGATCAGATGGGGTAAACCGGACTCTGAGAAACTCATCAAATTCCTTTCTGAGGAAAATGATTTCTCCGTAGATAGGGTGGAAAAAGCTGCAGAACGCCTTAAATCAGCTTCAGGAGCAAAGCAGAAGACTCTTGACCAGTGGTTCTGACGGTTAGGGTTAAGGCCCACCACTCAGGGCACCTCTTTAAAATCCCTTTATATTAAACCAATTTATGGTAGAGTCACTTCCGGGGGAACATGCAGGCAGGAGGTCTGAAGCTGATAAAACCGGAACCTGAGTATTTGAAGGAAAAACACTCGCCTTCTCATGTCCACGGAGCTGCAGATCCTGAGCTTCTTTCCACGGATCGAGGGCTTTTTGCTGTCAAATGGTCTTTTACAGGCTTGACGTTGACTGCACTTTTTCAAATCCTTATTTTCTGGATTTCGGGTAGTGTAGCCCTCCTGGCTGATACTATCCATAATTTTGGGGATGCTGCGACTGCAATTCCTCTGGGTTTTGCTTTTCTGCTCTCCAGAAAAAAACCTGACAAACGTTTTACATACGGCTACGGCAGGGCGGAAGACCTTGCGGGTCTATTAATTGTTTTCCTTATCCTTCTCAGTGCCGTAGTTGCAGCTTATGAATCTATTTCCAGGCTTCTGCATCCGCAACCTGTTAATTTTCTCTGGGCAGTAGCTACGGCTTCGATCATTGGTTTTGTCGGAAATGAGCTTGTGGCAAAGTTCAGGATCGGAATTGGAACAGAAATCGGAAGTGCTGCCCTTGTAGCTGATGGATACCATGCACGGGCAGATGGGTTTACAAGCCTTGCCGTACTCTTCGGAGCTCTTGGAGTCTGGCTCGGATACCCTCTTGCGGACCCAATAATCGGGCTTCTGATTACAATTGCAATACTCCGGATCGTATGGGACGCAGGCAAATCTGTTTTTTCACGCATATTAGATGGGGTTGACCCGGGTGTCGTTGACGATATCCGCTATGTAGTCGGCCAGGTAGAAGATGTAAAGGATATTACAGAGATCAGAGTACGCTGGTTAGGGCACAGGCTTTATGCTGAGGTAAATATTGCAGTGGACTCCGGGCTTTCTGTTAAAGAAGGACATGAAATCGCGGTAAATGTAAGGCATGCTATGCTTCACGGCCTGGATTACCTTTCAAACGCAGTTGTGCATATAGATCCTCTGGGAGCATCGGGAGAGATCTTCCACAGGCTGCCTGAAAAAGAACTGGATTTGCCTTCTTCTGATTCTCTTTGATGCAGGTTTTTTTCAATTCTCAGAAGCATCAAAGTTTTCTAATCATACTCTGAATTTCCGGCTCTCAGATTCTAGAGATTTCTGCTCCGTTATTCTTCGCCCGTGTCATCATTGTGATCCCGCCCACTGATTCATCAAGCATTTTCTGGACTTCCGTTTGAAGCTGCCTGCCTTCTTCCCTGTTGTCCACAAAAGCATACACTACCGGTCCAAAAGAGCTGACGCCGGCCCCGTAACTTCGGCTGCGCATTAAAGAGGCAATGTCCTTAACAAATCCGGGCCAGATAAGGCTCTCCCTTTTGTTGAAACCCACTGTCTGGACATGGTTTACAGCAGCTCCGAAGCTTTCAATGTCTTTTTCTATTACTGCAGGCATCATTTTCATCAGTACCATATGTGCAACCTCTCTTACTTCTTCTATCGGGAGAGGACAGAATTTCTGGAAAATATTGATCTCTTCCTGGTCATGCATACCTTTCTCGTTGGGGAGTGCAATAACTATATCCCAGTCAGGAAAATCTTCTCTACATAAAACAGGCCCGGGTGGTACCCTGCTTGCTGCAGAAGGCATGAAAGCCCCTTTATCTTTGGACCTGTGACCCCCATCGACAATGAATCCACCCTTTTCAAACGCGGTTACTCCTATACCAGATGTCCCGCCTCTTTTTACTGCAACTGCGAGCTCTCTAACGCTTTTTTCAAGCCCGTACAGTTCATTCACGGCTGCTGCCGCAGCAAGAGCAGACTGGGTTCCTGATCCAAAACCCACATGGGCAGGAATCAGCTCCTCTACATTGATTCTGATCCCTTTCCCTTCAGGCAATAGGGCTTCTGCAGCTTTTTTCATACGGTCGGCGAATCCCTGCAGTCCCTGTATCTGGATTCCATCAGCTTCTTCTGCAGTAATTTTTACATTGGGTGAGGAAAGGGTCAGCCCTGCTCCTCCATCCATTCTACCTATCTCACCGTTCATATCAATGAGAGTTATGTGGAGTCGGCAGGGAGTAGTTATTTTGATCATATGTAATGTAACCTCTAGACATTTTAAATTTTTATAATATCCTCTTTATCTTTACTTTCTATTGTAACTGGTAATATTTAATCTTTTTAAAAAAATCCTTGAGGGAAATTCTTATTTTTACAAAAACAGATTAGAAGAACTCCATAAAATCAGATTTATGCCAATAATGGAAGTCAAGACAGGTAATATCTTAAATCAATAAATGAGCTCAATAAAATTAGAAATCAATATGAGCTGAAATCAATAAAATGAACTCAAGAAATTAGATCCTGTAAACTGATAACAGATAATTTAGTAGGTAATAAGCAGAATTCAAACAATATCAGTATAAATGGAACTGAACTTTTAATCTCAAAAATTTAGATAAGAATCGATTTAAATAAGAATCGAAAGGAATCTAATGAAAAATTAAAAAACACTGAAAAAATCAGTGCTTTTTCTTATCCAGACGGGTTTTGCATCTGATTTTCAATCATTACCTTACAATCAATGATTTGCCTTTCATCTCTTCAGGTTTCTGGATTCCCAGGAGGTCAAGGAGCGTTGGAGCCAGGTCTGAAAGCTTTCCATTTTCAAGTGCTTTTACTTCTCCGTTTCCAGTATAGACACATCTTACAGGGTTTGAAGTATGAGCAGTATGTGGTTCTCCTGTATTTGGATTTTCCATCTGTTCGGCATTTCCGTGGTCCGCAGTTATAATTGCTGCTCCTCCTGCATTTTTTAAAGCCTCTACGATCCTACCCACGCAGGTATCAACAGTCTCAACTGCCTTTACCGCAGCCTCAAAAATCCCCGTGTGCCCTACCATATCCATATTTGCAAAGTTGAGTATGATTACGTCATATTTTCCGGACTGAATTCTTCTGATTACTTCGTCCGTAACCTCATATGCACTCATTTCGGGTTTGAGGTCATAGGTGGCAATTTTTGGTGACGGAATAAGGCAGCGGTCTTCTCCGTCATAGCATCTTTCCTGTCCCCCATTCAGGAAAAATGTCACATGGGCATATTTCTCGGTTTCAGCAATACGGAGCTGGATAAGCCCTTTGATGCTCAATACTTTGCCGAGCACATCTGTCAGTTCTTCAGGCGGGAAGGCAATAGGCAAATCAAGGGTTTCGTCATATTGAGCCATACACACGTAATGAACCTTCGGGCGTTTCTCCCTGATGAAACCTTCAAAGTCCTCTTTTACAAAAGCCCAGGTAAGCTGACGTGCCCTATCAGGTCTGAAGTTGAAGAAAATTATTGAATCTCCATCTTTTATGACTGCCTCTGGCTCTCCTCTGGAATCTGTAATGACAGTCGGTTTTATGAATTCGTCAGTTTCCCCCCTGTTATATGATTCCATAACAGCAGTTTCCGCATTCGGAGCTGTATATTGGGCAACTCCCAGAGTCAGGCAATCATAGGCAAGCTTTGTCCTCTCCCAGCGTTTATCCCTATCCATTGCATAGTAACGCCCCTGTACTGTCGCGATTCTGGCAATCTTAATCTCTTTGCAAAAAGCATCGAGCTCCTTGACATCTGCGAGAGCAGCTTTAGGGGGGACGTCCCGTCCGTCCAAAAATACATGTATATAAACTTTTTCAATCCCTTTTTCCTGTGCAAGCTTGATAAGGGCATAAAGGTGAGTCATATAACTGTGAACTCCCCCATAAGAAACAAGCCCCATCATGTGCAGGCTCGAATTATTGAGTTTAACTTTTGAAATCGCGTCCAGCAAAACGGGGTTTTTGAAAAAATCTCCATTCCTTATAGAGACATTTATCCTTGTGAGGTCCTGATAAACAACTCTCCCTGCCCCTATATTCAGATGACCTACTTCAGAGTTACCCATCTGACCTTCTGGTAGGCCCACGGCTTCTCCCGAGGATTCTAAAAAACACCAGGGATATTCTTTTATCAGGCGGTCAAGGTTCGGAGTCCTGGCTGCCAGGATAGCATTTCCTTCTTCGGCTTCCCTGTAGCCCCAGCCATCAAGGATCATAAGCATAAGAGGTCTTCTTGCCTGAGTCATATGAAGGGAATTCCTCACCTGTTAATAAATAGCTTGTTATGCAACATTTGGATCTTGTTTTAAATGAACCTCTGGACTCTTCTTATGAATTTACATATTATATATTTATGATGTCTTGAAAATTTATCTACAGTCCGTAAATATAAGTATTAATAATTACATACTTCCACAAAAGGTAAAAAAGAGACCTCAAAAACGGCTGAGTGTCTCCACATATTTTTTATTGGAAGTTCAGGCTAAATCTCCGGTTAACGGGAAGGAGGATTGGATTTCATGAGTCAAGACATTAAAGACGTTATGAACATTCGTGATGTGAAAATAAAAGATTTAACAGCAAACCCGGCTCCTTTGGGTTTGATGGGTTTCGGAATGACAACCGTACTTTTGAATATACACAATGCCGGCTTTTACCCGATGGATGCGATGATCCTCTCCATGGGCTTCTTTTATGGTGGCATAGCTCAGGTCATTGCCGGGCTTATGGAATGGAAGAAAGGTAATACTTTCGGAACCACAGCTTTTACCTCATACGGGCTGTTCTGGCTGAGTTTGGTGGGAATTAACCTGCTCCCTAAGATAGATAATTACACTGCCCTAAAACCGGCCAGTATAGCATTTGCTGCATACCTCTTCATGTGGGGACTCTTTACCCTTTACATGTTCGTAGCCACGCTGAAAGGGTCAAGGGCTCTGCAGGTGGTCTTCCTCGCCCTCGCAATTTTGTTCTTCTTGCTGGCAGCCGGAAACTACCTGGGCAGTGCATCAATACTAAAGATTGCAGGTTATGAAGGAATATTCACAGGGCTTGCAGCATTCTATACTGCTATGGGCCAGGTATTGAACGAATCGTACGGAAGAAAAATAATTCCTCTCTAAAGAAGCGATTTTTTCCATTATATTTCCCGGGCTTTTGAGCCCGGCATTTATTCTTTTTATAAAGGTCGAAAGAGTGATTTCCGGTGATACATGCTCTGGAATAATACTCTCAAAAAATCTAAATTTCAAAACCTGCTCCCGCTTTATGGATAATCTGGTCGTCCCTTTATAGGTAAGAATACGGGCAGGAACGGGGCAGGCCCTTTGCAGTATATTTTCTGTTTATTTTTCCCGCATTTAAAGACGCTTATGTTATATTATGTTACAATATCTTTATTACGGGCAGACCTTACCTTTTTGAAGATCTCCATTACAATAATGACAGTGCCGGCAATTATGAAAAAGCTGAACCAGCTCTCAAACGAAACAGGGTTTATGCTGAGAAGTTCCTGCATGAAAGGTATGTGCATGGCAAGTACGTGTAGCCCCTGCATCATGACAACGCCTATCACCAGAAAATAATTGTTTCTTACGGGTACACGGAATGCGGAACGGTATTCAGAACGGCAGTTGAATACATGGAAGTTTTCAAAGAGGACCATCAACAGCAGCAGGGAATTCCTTGCAAGGGTCTCCTCATATCCTACCCCAAGTAACCATGCCCAGGCTACAAAAGCTATTATCCCGATTGTCATCCCTGAAATAAGTGTTTCTTTTATCATCAGGTCATTGAAAATTCCTTCTTCGGGTTTTCTCGGTTTTCTGTACATCACTCCGGGTTCCCCTGCCTCGAAAGCAAGAGCTACTCCCTGAATCCCGTTTGTTACCAGATTGAGCCAGAGAAGCTGCACTGCAAGTAACGGTATCGATAAGCCCGCAAAAAGCGCGAGTATGAAAAGAACAACCTCTGAAAGCCCTGTAGATATAAGAAGAAGGGTGACTTTTCGGATGTTATCATAAGCAATCCGCCCTTCTTCAACTCCTGCAACAATGGAGGAGAATGTATCGTCTGTCACAATCATAGACGATGTATCTTTTGCCACATCGGTTCCTGACCCCATTGCCACACCTATATTTGCCCGCCTGAGTGCAGGAGCGTCATTAACTCCATCACCGGTTACGGCGACAAAATGCCCCCTCCTTACGAGCGCATCGACAATATGCATTTTCTGTACCGGGGTTACCCTGGCAAATACTCGCATTTTTTCGAGAGTGGCCATATAAGTTGGGAGCTCGGGGTCGCCAAGCTCTTCCATTTCTTTGCCTGTGAGCATTTCCTCCCGTGAATTGGTGATGCCAAGTTCGCTGGCTATTGCGAG
>DUIO01000337.1 GCA_013330315.1 Methanosarcina sp.
ATTAAGATTAAATAAAAATGTAAAATTTGTAGAGTACATTTTTAATATAGAAGAGAGCTCGGTAAAACTATAAGATATATAAGTATGTTTTTCATATAAGGTAGAGGAAGATATTTAAATAAATTTAGAATGCATAGNNCAGCAGAGGTATTATTATTCCCTACCGGTGGGTTATAACCGCTGCTGATATTATTATAATCAGAGATGTTATCCAGAGATACAAAAAGAGGAAAGAAGACTGAAAGGTTCTTCGAAAAGGTATATGAAAAACCGGGAAATCTATGCTGAAATGCGCTGTATCCCGCCAGTGGTCTTGCGCGCTGACGGCAGGAATTTCAAAAACACACTTTCAGGCCTGGGCTTTGAAAAACCATATGATAAGACTTTTGCCAGAGCAATGGCAAATGCCGCTGAACTCTTCATGAAAAAAAGCGGTTTAAGCCCTCTTTTTGCCTATACTTTTTCAGACGAGGTCAGCTTTCTATTTACGGAACTCCCTTTTGACGGCAGGGTAGAAAAAATAGATTCTGTCGCGGCAAGTTTTCTTGGAAGCTCCCTTACGATAAACCTGCGGCTTGAAGCCCCGATCGCTTTTGACGCCAGACTGGTAACTCTCCAGAAAGAGGAAATCCCTGAATACTTTCACTGGAGGCAGCTGGAAGCATGGCGCAACTTTGTGTCAGCCTGGGGGTATTATGCCCTTAGAAATGAAGGCCTTGAAAAGACTGAAGCTGCGAGGTGTCTGAAAGGAAAAAAAGAATGGGAAATCCATGAGATGCTCTTTCAAATAGGAATAAACCTTGCGGCCCTTCCCGCCTGGCAGCGGAGAGGGATTATGCTTTACAAAGAAGGGCAGGAAATTTCAGGCTTTAATCCGGTATCTGGCGAGAGGGTAAAATCTCTGCGAAGAAAAATAATTCAGAACTGGGAACTCCCTAAATTCAAATCCGAAGAAGGGACCCTGTTCTTAGAGAAACTTATTAATAGAAACTGAGTTTTTCAGAATAAGAAAAGAAAAGGAATGTAGATGCAATGGACAGACTTGAGCTTATAAAAAGGAATGTTCAGGAAATTGTAACTGAAGAAGAACTGGAAGGACTGCTCAATAAAAAAGAAGCTCCCCGTGCGTATGTAGGTTATGAGCCAAGCGGAAAAATCCATATGGGGCACGTCCTTACCGTGAACAAATTAATAGATTTGCAGAAAGCAGGGTTCAAGATCACTGTCCTGCTCGCAGATGTACACGCCTATCTGAACAGGAAAGGTACTCTGGAAGAGGTAAGGAAGATTGCAGACTACAACAGGCGCTGCTTTATTGCCCTGGGGCTTGATGAGGAGCAGACCGATTTCGTTTATGGTTCGGACTTCCAGCTTGGAGCCGAATACATGTTGAATGTGCTCAAACTTTCAAGAGCAGTTACTCTTAACAGAGCAAAAAGAAGCATGGACGAAGTAGGGCGTGCAATGGATGACCCCACGGTTTCCCAGATGGTTTATCCTCTGATGCAGGCTATTGATATTGCAATGCTTGAAGTGGATGTCGCAGTAGGAGGAATAGACCAGAGGAAAATCCATATGCTTGCCCGAGAAAATTTAAAGAGCCTCGGATTCGAGACCCCAATCTGTATCCACACCCCTATCCTTCTCGGACTTGACGGGACCAAGATGGCTTCGTCAAAGGATAATTTTATTTCTGTGGATGATACGGAAGAAGAGATCTACAGGAAATTTAAGAAGGCTTTCTGCAAGATAGGAGATATAGAAGAAAACCCGATTCTTGCTCTTTTCCGCTACCATATTTTCCCAAGATACGAGGCAGTCATCATTGAAAGGCCTGAAAAATTCGGGGGAAACCTCACGTACCACAGTTACGCTGAGATGGAGAACGCCTTTGCAGAAGAAAAAGTCCATCCAATGGACCTTAAAAATGCAGCTGCAAGATATATAAATGAAATTCTGGACCCTGTCAGAAAGGTTCTTCTCTAAATAACGGAAGGGAAAAACCTTCCATAAAATTTTTTAAAATTCTGGGGAAAAGGCATATCTTAATGGGAGAGGGGAAATTACCAGACAATGCCTGAAAATCCTGGATAAAATATTATATAGCTATAAGGCATAGAATATTTGAAGAGTTATTTTCAGATTTCCAGGGTGCTTTTCATGAAATATATTTACCAGGACTCTACGGAATTGCCTGTACAGAGGGACTTTATTGAGGATCTGAAAGCATTCATAGACATAACTGCCCGAGTAATCCCTCTTGAAAATTCAATCATAGAAATAAAGTGCAAACACAAAGAAGTGCTCCATGAATTAAATAACAGGATTATGGGCATGGACCTTTTTGAGGAAAAGCTCGGCATACTGGTCAGAAAACTGGAAAATGATATAGGCATTGAGGACTTAGCACCCTGTACTGACGCAATCCTGCTCACCTGCCATGATAACCTTGGGCGAAGACGCGAAATTCTGGAAAACGAAGCCAGAAAAATTGAAAATGGAGTTGCTCAGGATTACCAGAAAGTTGAGAGCAAAGTCCTTGAAGCTCTTAATCCGTTCTTAATCTCAGGAATATACGGGGCAGAGAAGAGATTTGAACTCTCTAGCAATATAAACGGAGTTTTGGGAGTAATGGAAGGTTCTATTGCAGGCCTGCAATACTATTATAGACTCTGGTTTATAGAGGAGCCTCTGACAGTAGAGAAACTTATTGGCAGCCTGAGCCTGCCTGTCTGGACAAAAACGGGAATTCTGCGTAAAGAGGAGAAAATAAAAATGCAGGACCTCTCTGAATTCCTCGTAAGCTCCCTTGAGTATGATAGCGAAAAGAATATCCGCCTTATCCTCGAGAATAAAAAATCAAATCGCAAGATCAGGATAGAAGGTGGAGGGCTCAATTATTTTGTATACGAAGATGACAGGGAAATTACTGCGGACAGAGAGCTTGGAACTTTTGTAGACATGACAGTTCTGTCAAAGATCCCTGAAAAGGTTCAGAGTTATCTCAGGGCAAATATCCGGACATACACCCTTTCAAAAGTAATTCTCGATGAAGAAGATGCAGTCGCTACAAATCAGATTTTTGACTGCCTTAAAGTGATTGCCGAACAATACGGTGTAATTGTTCATGAATGCCTGATAAAAGGCCATAATAAAGAAGAAATTACCATCAAAACGGAAGAAGCTGATGGAACTAGAACGGAAAAATACATCTCAAAGACTGAAATGTACACACGTCTGTCCGATGTAGGCAGCGAAGGTGTTGAAATTGCCGAAATACTTGGCGTAAACACCAGAGCTCAGATTAAAGATAGTAAATACTTGATTGTCTAATCTTTTTTAATAATTTGTAATATATTTTTTTAAATTTCACTTTTTATATTTATATCATATTTTTCATTAGAATATTTCTTAGCATATTTTTTCTGAACATATTGTATTCCTCGTATCTAAGAATACCAGAAAAATGGAAAGATATTTTACAAAAACAACAAGCAAAAGGTAGAAAGAATACCGACAGGATATCCTTCATCAGGATAAATTTTTTGTGGTTTTTAATTATTTTGCAAACGAAACTTGAGGAAAAGGAATTGAGAGTGTAGAGACTTAAATATGAGGCGGAAGAAGTAATGTATCATGCGAAGTGACGTTTGTACGAGCTATAAATCTTTTGGAGATAGAGCTTAAAAGTTTGCTCAATATAAAAATTAAACTAAAATAAACTCGAGAGAAATCAGAAACTTAATTTCGATGAGCTTATAGCTACCTGTCAATAAGCTACTTATGTACCAGACATTTCGATATATAGACTTGAGGGGGCGGAGGCTAACAATGAAGGTAAATTTTTCTCATTCTTTAGTTTATGTATTCATAATAACGTTAATAATATCCGGAATTATGCCTGTATTAGCTGCTGCAGACGACGAAGTCATACCTTCTGAAGGCGATGGAAATTCAACTGTCTTACTGCCCGACCTGATGATTGAAGACCTTTCCTGGAGCCCGGTTGATCCAGAAGCCGGAGAGAAGGTTACCGTCACAGCAACAGTAAAAAACCAGGGAGACACAGCTTCAGGTGCAACTAATCTGATTTTTTACAGTAATGGGAATAATATAGGGGAAGGCTCGGTCTCTGAACTGGAAGCTGGAAATAGTGAAAAAATATCTATTTCATGGGATCCGAAAACGGAAAGTACGCTGGAAATAAGTGCAAAGGTCGACGAAAGAAATTTAGTAGAAGAAAAAAACGAAGATAATAATGTCATAAGTGGGGGCTTTATCACTTTCAAAAAGGAAAAGTTTCCAGACCTGATAATAAATTCTCTCACATATCCTGCAGAACCCAATCCATGGGAATTTCATGATGTATTCATAAGTGTGAAGAACCAGGGTACAGCAACTTCAGAAAAAGCAGTACTTGCACTCTATATTAACGGGACTTATATCAGAGAATGGGAAATACCTAAATTATCAGAGGGAGAGAGCGAATACAGATCATATGCCTGGATTCCAAGATCAGAAGGGCGGGTAGAAATAAAAGCCATCATTGATAAGGATAATCTGGTCGCCGAAAGCAACGAAGGAAATAACGAAAAAGTCTCTACCGTAATAGTAGCAGAAGAGTTTCTCCCTGATCTGATAATCGAGGATCTCATTCCTGAATCAGCTGAGGGCGAGGTCGGCAAGCCTCTTAACTTCACACTGAAAGTAAAAAACCAGGGAATAGTTCCCTCGGAGGAGGTCCGCGCACAGTATTATATTAACGGAACAGCTCCCTCACAGGCCAGTATTTATATTCCAGCCCTTTCGGAAGGAACAGGAGCGGATGTTCCTTTCTCTCTGATCCCGGATAGAGAAGGACAGATGGAAGTAAGAGTGCTCATCGACTCAGAAACACTTGTTTATGAACTTAATGAAAGTAATAACGACTTCACAAAAATAGTGGATGTAAAAATAATACGTCCTGATC
This sequence comes from Methanosarcina sp., assembly GCA_013330315.1. Taxonomy (GTDB): domain Archaea; phylum Halobacteriota; class Methanosarcinia; order Methanosarcinales; family Methanosarcinaceae; genus Methanosarcina; species Methanosarcina sp8098u. The sequence continues at coordinate 4,970 of DUIO01000337.1, forward strand.
TTATAATAGAGTCCCTTTCCCTGAACCCGGAATCTCCTCAAACGGGAGACAATATCACTTTCACGGTATCGATAAAGAATAAAGGGCTCAAAGACTCAGCACGCAACGAACTTAGTTATTACATCAATGGGACCAATTCAACTCACAGTAATAAAATATCGATACCGGCAATTGCTGTAGGAGAAACCGCAAAAGTTCCTTTCTACTGGACCCCCAAAGAAGAAGGAAGTTTGAATATAAGGCTGGTAGCTGACTCAGGGAATACCATACTGGAAGATGACGAAACAAATAACGAATTAACAAAAACTGTTAGTATCTCCAAACAGGCTATACCCGGTAATGGAGGAAGTTCGGGTTCCACTTCGGGAGGGAGTAGCAGCGGCAGCAGCAACATGGGAAGCGGTGTCTCCAAAGAGCCGGCACGGAATGTGGAGATTAAGGAGCTTGCTACAAGGAACATTATCAGCGGATACCATGTAAGATATGATTTCGCTAAAAACGTTACATGTATCACATATATCGAGCTTGATCCGATAAAAACATTTAAGAAAACGACAGCCACCGTAGAAGTTCTCAAGAATAAATCCATTTTTGTCCAGAAAAACCCCCCGGGAAGGGTATATAAACAGTTAAATATATGGGTAGGAAATAAAGGGGCAGGGCTCCCGGCTTCCAATAAGAACGCTTATACAGGTTTTAAAGTTGAAAAGGAATGGATAAAAAGCAATAGTGCTGATGAGTCCAACATAACCCTTCTCTGGTACGATAGTAAATGGAAGCCACTGGTCACTAAAAAGACAGGCGAAGATAAAAAATACGTTTATTTCAGAGCAAAAACATCCGGCTACTCCTGCTTTGCAATAAGCGAATATACGGGAGAAGAGGGAACCGTAGAGGAATCCAGCGATGAAGGAGGAGTACAGGAAACCCTGAGAAGCTGGGAATCCGGAAAAGCAATCCTGAATAGCAGTGCAGAAAGAGAAAATGGAATAGAAAAGAAGCCTATGGGAGTGGCAAAGGTACTTCTTGCCGTTTCCCTGCCTCTTTTCATGATCCTTGTAGAGTATTTTGTTCTGAAGAAAAAGATCTGAAAAGATTTTTTTTCTTCATAGTCCTATTTTTAAATTCATTTTATCTTTATTTTGATTTTTACTTTTATTTTGATTTTTACTTTTATTTTGTTCCAGATAGATAGATTTCTTCAGATAATTTCTTCCAGAATTTTCGTGAAACTTATTCTTCAAATACTTTCGAACTATTTTTCATTAAACAACTTTTCTTCCGGCCAGAAGAGCACCCACTACAGAACCAATAATACCCGTTATTGCGGTATGAGCCACGATAACTATTGTTATTATAAAAGCAGAAGCCGCTACAAATCCTCCAAGAACGGGAGCTTCGCGCAATACAGCTCCAAGCACCCCACCAAGGAGAAAACCCGGGATTATCATAAAAACCGTCATAAGAACTCCTGACTTGAGCCCTCCGTCAAAACCTCCGTCAGCATAATAACCGGCCAATAAGCCTCCAAGCAGAGGAGCTATTGCGTTTATTCCGGGAATAAAGTAAAAAATAAAAGTACAGACCATGCCTATTAATGCACCAGTTATGGTTCTACCCATTGTTTTACACCCCCATTTTAAAATAAGTAAGCTGAAAACTAATATAAATTTGATTTAATCAATATCAAATATATAGTTAAGCCCTAATTCATCACTTTCGGAAAGCTGTGCTTTTATTTTCATATTCCTGTTCCCTTTCGCCAAAATTTAAGATTAGACCTGTACAGTCATTTTTAAGCTTGAGCCCGAGAAGAGAAGCAGCCAGTATAACCGATATACTGTTTGCAGCAATTATTGCAGGGTCGCTAATCTGAACTCCGTGAACCATCCAGAGAGCCATGCCGGAGGTAGAACAAAATAGCATTAAAAGAGATACATCCGCTGTTGATTTAGTTTTCAGAGCCTTGATAAGCTGAGGGGCAAAAGCTATGGTTGTCAGCGCACCTGCAATATAACCGATTATAAAACTCACTCTCCGGAAATTTAATTCAATGTTTAAAGGATATTAAACTCATTGCGAAACAGAGATCGAAATAGAATCGCCGAATCTTTAATCTTAAAATTTCGCAAAATTTCGGGCCAGCTTTGAAATTCAGATTAACTTTGTAATATATTAATTAGAGTGATGGCAGGGATAGTAATTAAAATTTATTAAGGAAACAGAACCCTGATATAAGTGAGCCTCCTAAATCTTTAGGGGGATACTCTATGACAGATAATTGTCTTTTTTGCAAGATAATAGCAGGTGAAATTCCTTCAAAAAAGGTATATGAAGATAATGCAGTTTACGCATTTCTTGATATTTACCCTGCAAGTGAAGGGCATACGCTTGTGGCTCCCAAAAAGCACTTCAGCAAATTTACGGATATGGGCGCGGAGGATGTTGCGCTACTTTTTGAAGCTGCAAGGAAAATTACTGCTGCAGTTGAGAAAGCGTTTTCGGCAGAAGGGACGAACATTGGAATTAACAACGGGGAAGTAGCAGGGCAGGAAGTTCCTCATGTACATGTCCATGTTATCCCCAGAAAAAAAGGGGATGGGGGAAGAGGAATAAAATCAATCGTGTGGACTGAACCCGACAGGACTAATCTGGATGAAGTAGCAGAAAAGATAAGGAAAAACCTGTGAAGAAAAATGAAAAAATTGGAGTAAAAGATTGCAGAGAAAAGCGTACGAATAAACGGAAAAAATATCTCCCGGATAATATTTTTAATACGAAACGATAATATATTTTTTGGAATATAGTGAGCTTAGGGAAGAAGAATGTTAAAATCAGGAACCTTCCATTAATCTTATTTCGGGGGTAAAGACAATGGCAGAGCTGGAAGTAGATGTTAGAGGGCAGACCTGCCCGGTCCCGCTGGTAGAGTGCAGAAAAGCATTTAAAAAAGCCTCTCCAGGAGACCTTGTAATTGTAAAAGGCACGCATCCGGCGTCAAAAAAAGAGATCCCTATGGCATGTGAAGCAATGGGGCTTGAAGTGCTGGAAATTAAAGACAAAGAAGAAGGAAAAGAGTGGGAAATAAAAATCCGGAGATAAAGCCGGGAAGGAGCGGAAATGGGGGATAAAGCAGTTATTATCCTGCACAGCGGGGATATGGACAAGGTATACAGCGCGCTCATAATTGCAAACGGAGCCCTGGCAATGGGAATGGAAGCCTCCATATATTTCACTTTCTGGGGACTCATGCGGCTTAAAAAAGGAGAACTTGAAAAGGGTCCTCTTTCAAAAATGAACATGATGGGGGCCGGCAGGCAGATGATCAAACAGAGAATGGATAAAGCCCATGTTGCTTCGCTCGAAAAGCTGATGAGCGATTTCAAAGAGCTTGGAGGAAAGATTATAGCCTGCGAAATGACCATGGAGATAATGGGCATAGACAAAGAAGAGATTCAAACAGAGTGGGTAGATGAATGGGGAGCTGTTGGTACGTATATACATGAAGCAAAAGGTGCAAGCATAACCCTGTTTATCTAATCCGTAATTTGAGACTAAAGCTTTGAATAGCTCCGATTTCCTTCAGGTTATTATTTTCACTCCAGGTTTGTATGCTCATACGTTCCGACTATAACCTGTTAGACGAGATATTAACCTGAAAGAGTTCAATATTCGGCAGGAAACATTAAGAGTTTTTATACAACACAGGATTTGGAAAATCAGTGTAACTTTATTAAAGGCAGCCGGACATTTAGTTAAAGATAATTTCATTATAAAAACTCATGCAAAAACTGGATTTTACTGCAATCTTATCATATAATCTGAGGAGGGGAAAGAGATATTTGAAAATATGATTTATCTCGACAATGCTGCATGTACGCGGCTGGATGAGAGAGTACTGGAAGCAATGACGCCCTATTTTTTTGATACATATGCAGTAGCCACGTCCGAGTTTGGCTATTCTATGGGCATTGAAGCTAAAGAAGGCCTTGAAAGCTCAAGAGAAGGGATAGCATCAAAGCTTGGTGCGGATTCCGAAGAAGTAATCTTCACTTCCGGGGATACGGAATCAAGCAACATGGCTCTGAAAGGTGTTTCCTGGGCTCTTAAGGAGAAAAAAGGCAAGCACATTATTGTCTCGCAGATAGAAGACTTTCCTGTATTAAATACTGCAAAAACTCTCCAGAAACAGGGCTTTGACGCGACTTTTCTGGATGTGGACGGAGAGGGTTTTGTAGACCTTGAAGGGCTGAGAAAAGCAATTACAAAAGAGACTGTTCTTGTCTCGATTCAATACGCCAACCAGGAGATAGGAACCGCTCAGGACCTGAAGGCTATTTCTGAGATCTGTGAAGAAAAAGACGTGCTCCTGCATACCGATGCCACACACAGTTTTACCCGGCTCCCCCTCAATGTGAAAGAATTGCCCGTTGACCTGGTGACAGTAGCCGCCCACACGATCCACGGTCCCAGAGGGATAGGTGCGCTCTATGTCCGTAAAGGCACTCCCATAAACAAATTTATGGACGGAGGTTTTCAAGAATCCAATATGAGAGCAGGAATTGAAAATATCCCCGGAGCAGTAGGTTTTGCAACAGCCGTAGAACTTGTTACTGAAGATGAAACCCGCCAGCTGGAGGCTATGAGGAACAGGGTAATTGATAGAGCCCTTTCCGAGATTTCTGAAGTTACTTTAAACGGAAGCAGAGAAAGACGCCTGCCTCAGAATGCAAACCTGACTTTCCATTATGTGGAAGGGGAATCCGTAACTTTACACATGGACATGCGAGGGTTTGCAGTGAGCACAGGTTCAGCCTGCTTCAGCCGTTCCCTTGAAGCCAGCCACGTTATAAGGGGAATCGGAGGCGACCACGAAAGAGCTCATGGTTCTGTACGCTTCACTTTCGGNNGAATAAAAGGAGAGAGCAGGAATGAAAATTGAAAAGAAAAGTGAGATGAAGTTTCCTTATAGCGAAAAAGTTCTGGAGCATTTTAGAAATCCGCATAACGTAGGAAAAATAGAGAACCCAGACGGAAAAGGCCTGGAAGGAAGCCCGGCTTGCGGAGATATGGTTGCCGTATATATTAAGGTCGAACCCGAAACAAAGGTCATTGAAGATATAAAATTCGAATCATACGGCTGCGCGTCGAATATTGCCACAGGGTCTGTAATTACGGACCTTGCACGGGGAAAAACCCTGGATGAGGCAAAGAAAATAACATGGAAACAGGCTGCTGACGAACTGGGCGGACTTCCTCCGATCAAAGCTCACTGCTCCGTACTTGCGGTTGAAGGCCTGCGCGCTGCTATCCGGGACTATGAGGAAAAACATGGAATCATCACTGAGAAAGAACCTACAACAGAGGAAGTTATCCAGCAGAGGCTCAAGCATGTTATGAACCCGCTAACCGGACTTGATGTTGTCCGCACCAATCTTATTCTTAAGACAAGTATTGAAGCAGGAATTGTAAGAATAGTCGTTGACCTGCCTGCAGATCACCAGTTTGCCTCGGCAATAAAAGAGGATATAATAGAAAAACTGGGAGCCCTGTGGGACGTTGAAAGAGTGGACGTAGTGTTTACAGCCTGAAATTGCTGAGGGGGGACGGTATGAAAAGGGGCAGGATTGTGTGCTGCTTGTGTATACTTTTACTGGCAGTGCTCATATTTTCAGGATGCACCGAAAAAGAGCCTGAGACGCAGGTTGAAATTGAAGAAGAAGATCAACCTGCTGCTGAGACATTTAAAGGGGAAAGTAAACCTCTGGGAGACGGGATAGCCTATTCATGGGTTACTCTTGATGCCGAAAAAAATCCGTCTGCTATAGGAGTAAATTTCACTAAACCCGCACTTTCAGGCCTGCCTGAAATAGAGATTGTGGAGTACGTCATTCCTCTGCCTGAAGAGGCTTCAGCTACTGCTTACGACCACATAGGGATTGACTGGAACCCGGCAGGACATGAACCTCAGGGAATCTATGACAGCGCTCACTTTGACGTCCACTTTTACATGATAGGACCGGAAGAGCGGGATAGAATTACGGCAACCGAAGAGGATGTGGCAGCCCTGGAGAAAAAACCTGAACCTGAGTTCATTCCTGAAGGATATGTTCCAACTCCCGGAGGAGTCCCGAGGATGGGAGTACACTGGATAGACCCCTCTGCTCCCGAATTCAGCGGACAGCCTTTTGGAGAGACCTTCATTTACGGTTTCTACGACGGAGAAATGGTATTTGTTGAGCCGATGGTTACCATAGATTATCTTAAGTCGAAACCGGAAATTACAAAACCGCTTAAGCTGCCTGAAAGCTATCCTGCAAACGCTTATTACCCCACAAATTATTCCATAAGATATAGCGAGGTGACAGAAGAATATACAATAGCCCTTGAAGGAATGACTCCCAGGTAAAACTGCTGCCCGAAGAATAAACCCGACTAAAAAAGATGGATCAGCCTGATAACCAGTAAATTCTTAAAAATATGATACTGACAGATCTAATACAATATTAACAGGTAAGGCAGAAATGAAACCACGAGTAGCTGCAGCGGGAGTTCTTCTCTTTATAGTTTTTTTTACAGGGGGGTGCCTTGAGCAGGATGTCGGGACAAAACCAGAGATTGGTAATCTTGCGATCAATGTTACAATAGGTCCTCTTTGCCCTGTAGAACCCTGTGAGATTTCAGAAGCCCAAAAAGAAAACATCTATTCTGCGAGAACAGTCCGGATCTATACAGAGGATGGAAAGAGGCTTGTAGGAGAGTTCAGCCCTGACCCTGAAGGACGGATAATAGCAGAACTTGAAGCCGGGACATATATTGTGGCTATGAAACCTCTTGGGATTGACAGCACTTCAGATCTACCGGTAGAGTTAAGGGTCTTATCAGGAGAAACTACTTACCTCAATATCTCGATAGATACGGGGATAAGATAAAAATCTGTAGTAAGAAATTGCAGTAGGCTGAAGAAATTGCAAAAAAGAATAAAAAACATGTCTGAGAAAATGATTTTTTTCAGCCTTATCCAGGGTAAACATTTAAAATACGCTTTTGTTTTCCTTTTCTTTTTTCCAAATTTTCAGGTACGCAGTGACAGCACTCCCCTGAAGCTGTAAGGGGGTCTACGTGAATAGTGGTCCCGGAAAGGTAGGAGAAATTTTCCAGAAGTTTCTCTCTTACAGCATTGGCAATTTCATGCCCTTCTTCAACAGAAATGGAAGGATTTACCGAAGCATTGATCTCTGCATGGAGCCTATGCCCGATCCAGCGAACCCTAAGATCCGTGACTTCGCAAACCCCATCGACGCTTTCAGCGATATCTTTAATTTTATCAAGAATTTCAGGCTCAACTCCGTCAAGCAAGCGGGTAAATACAAGCTTGCTTGAGTTAAGGACAATTTTGAGAATAGCAACCGTTATCAGCATACCTATAAGAGGATCAAGGATAGGATATCCAGACCAGACCCCGACTGCCCCTATAAGGACCGCAAGGCTTGTGAAACCATCCACACGCGCATGATACCCGTCAGCAACGAGGGCTGCACTGCCGATTTCTCTTCCAACTTTCATCCGGAATTCTGCTACAATTTCATTTCCGATGCAGCCTATGACCGCAGCAAGAGCTACAGCCTGCAAATGCCCTACCGGTCTTGGGTCCAGGAAGCGCGTTACGGACTCATATCCTGCAACTACTGCGCTGAGAAGAATAAGAAGGATAATGATCACTCCGGCAAGGTCTTCTACTCTGCCGTATCCGTAAGAGAAACGTTTGCTTGGTTGTCTTCTTGCCAGCGAAAATGCAATTGCAAGAGGGATTGCTGTTGACGCATCCCCGAAGTTATGAATAGTATCTGCAAGAAGGGCGACACTACCAGAAATATAAACAATGATAATCTGCAGAATGGCCGTGACCATTAACCCTATGAATGACCATTTAACAGCCCAGAGCCCTTTACTGGTCGTAGTTAGAGACGGATCGACTCTCCCGTGTGTATGGCTGTGTCCATGAGAATACGTATGAGAATGAATATAGGAGAGACTATGGGAGAGTCTATGAGGAAGAGAATGATGGGAAAGGTAGGATATAAAAAGTCCAGTATGCTTATGGCTTTGCTTACCGGATTCTTCAGAAACATTTTTTTCATTGTGTAGTTGATTGATGGAGCTCTGTCTGGACACTGATTTCCCCTCATTTTTATTCAGTTCTCATATTAAACTTGGCAATAGCTTTATAAATAGGTATTTATCTTTAAAAAAGAATTTATTATGCGTCCGATCATACCTTTTTCTGGAAAAATAGCATGAAAAGGAGCTCTTTTATTATTGCTGTTTATTTCCGGAGCTCTATGAGATAACAAAAAATTGAGTATTTATTACTTAAAGAAATAATATAANNATCCGAGCAAAAAAATATTAATTTTTCAAAAGGATCTTCAAAAGAGAAAAGATAGGAAATTATGGATTTTCTCTATGATATGAACAAATAAGAAAAAGAGAATTTGGAAAAGGAAAAATAAAGGCGCATGACAAGGAGAAGATAAAGTTGCTTTCGATGGGTTGTGGCCCTGAAAATAAAGAAATTTGTCCCCTTCGACTAAAAGATGAATATGTAATAAAACTACTATTATGTCTGACCGACCAGAAATCATAGATTAAAGAAGTTATCACTAAAAAGATAATCAATAGAACTCATTAATTTAAGAGCTAAGACCTATTACCCAGATCTACCTATTACCCAGATCTGTATCCTTACATAATTTCACGATTCAATTAAAATAGATAAAAATTGATTCCCCGTCCTGAATAAATAGACCTGAAATAATCCGTTTTTAAACTTATGGAAATTGAATATTTTTAGCCTAAAACAACTTATCCTTTCTGATTCGGGACGATTTACACTTCTAAAACTCTTCTAAAACTCTTCTTATCATATAATAAAATAAACAGTTATATCAAATTGAGGAGATAAAATAGTACCATTGCAGGTTAAGAGGGAATCTAGTGAGAAGGATGTGAATGAAATGGATAAGGAAACTACTTGCAGTGAAAAAACAGAAAGCAGCATGGGAAAAGGAATTCTAAACGAGCAGCAGCCTCACTGGGAAAAGGTGTTTTCGAACGCCTGTTCAAAGTTCGGAGATGAGCCCAGTTA
>DUIO01000168.1 GCA_013330315.1 Methanosarcina sp.
GATAGGGTCCGTTACAGCGCAATAACTCCAAAAGCAATTGAAGCTGCATTCGCAAATTCTACAAATGTTGATTTCAACCTCGCAGATGCGGGGCACTCCAGGCAGGTAATTGACCTGGTTTGGGGAGCTGCTCTCACCCGGTATATCTCCCTTGCAGCAGGCAGGCTCGGGAAAATGTTCCTTTCTGTCGGAAGAGTTCAGTCTCCAACTCTTTCTCTAATAGTAGACAGGGAAAAAGAAAGAAATATCTTTGTCCCGACCCCTTACTGGGAAATCCATGTTGAACTTGAAGACGCGGCAAAGGAAACTTTTTCAGCTCAGCACTCAACTCGCCGTTTCCTGGATAAAGAGGAAGCCTCAAAGGTGTTCAAGAAGCTTGGAAAAAAAGCGGAGTTAAAGGAGGTCGAAAAAGGGACAAAGACGGATCAGCCCCCTACTCCGTTTAATACTACAGGCTTTATTAGCGCGGCAAACTCAATAGGGCTCAGCCCTGCAAACGCTATGCGCATAGCTGAATCCCTTTACACAAACGGTTACATATCATACCCGAGGACGGATAACACGGTTTATCCCGACACCCTGGACCTGCGGGCTCAAATCGAGATTTTCAAAGAAGGACCTTTTAAAGAATATGCAAATACCCTGCTTGAGAAAGCCGAACTCGTCCCCACACGCGGGAAAAAAGAAACTACAGACCATCCCCCTATCTTTCCTGCTTCTCTGGCAAAGGAAGCTGACCTTAAAGAAGAGGAATGGAAAGTCTATGAGCTTGTGGTCAGGCGCTTTTTTGCAACCTTTGCAGGACCGAGCACATGGGAAACCATGCGCCTGAAGCTTGATATTGACGGCGAAGAGTTCAGGGCAAATGGAGCGAGATTGATCGAACCCGGCTGGCGCTGGTATTACCCATATAATGCCCCTGAGGACAGGCTGCTTCCCGAGCTTAAAGAAGGGGACGCTTTAAAAGTAATAAAAAAAGAGATGCTGGACAAAGAAACCCAGCCTCCGGGCCGCTACGGGCAGGGCAGGCTTATCAATATAATGGAAGAGCTTGGGCTTGGCACAAAAGCTACTAGGCACGAAATTATCAGCAAGCTTTATTCCAGGGCTTATATTCACGGAAATCCGGTTCAGCCCACAAACACTTCCTTTTCTGTAATGGATACCCTTGAGAAATACTCTCCCACAATCACAAAGCCGGATATGACAAAGCTACTTGAAGAAAATATGGACAAAATTGCAGAAGGCAAAATTAAAGAAGAAACCGTCCTCGAAGAGTCCAGGGAGATGCTGAAGCAGGTCTTTTCGGAACTTGACAAAAACAGGGACAATATTATAGAATCCCTGCAAGCAGGTCTCAGGGAAGATAAAATAATAGGCAATTGTTCCCTGTGCGGAAACGAACTGATGATCCGCCGTTCGAAAAGAGGAAGCCGTTTCATAGGCTGCAGCAATTACCCTAACTGTACTTTCTCACTGCCCCTTCCAAAGAGTGGCCAGATCATAGTTACCGATAAACTCTGTGAAACTCACGGTCTGCACTACATCCGTATTATTAACCAGGGAAAAAGAGCCTGGGACCTTGGCTGTCCGCAGTGTAACTTTATAGAGTGGCAAAAAACCCAGCAGGAAGAGCAGGCGCAGCAGCCGAAAAAAGAGAAGCCAAAATCCATCAAAGACCTTGAAGGCGTTGGAAAAGCTACTGCAGGAAAACTGGAAGAAGCCGGGATTACAAGCGTGGAAGCCCTGGCAGAAGCGGATCCCGTAGAACTTGCAAAAGCAATAAAAATCAGTGTAAAGAAGGTCAAAAGCTGGCAGACTTCATGTAATGGTGGCACTCTTGAGGAGTTGTAAAGAATAGTCCTCAATCACCTTGCTTTTTTTGTTTATTATTTTTGTTTATTATTTTTGTTTATTATTTTTGTTTATTATTTTTGTTTATTTATAGAGCTTATCCTAAAGAGTAAAACTTTTCTCGGGCTTTGAAGCATTTTTGAAGAAAACGAAAACAGGAAAAAGTCTGGGAAAAACTCTTGGAAAAATATTTAACATATCCAATCTTTACGAAGAGTATGTCTACTGTTTCAAGCTCTGTTATTACAATGTCCTCCACTCAAATAGTACCAGGAGAATTACTTGTCGCAGCATTTTTTATTTTGATAATCCTTATTTTCTATTTATCTTACCGAAAAAAGAAAAATAATGTTATTGAAGTTTTCTTCTGACAGAATAACGTGCGGTAAAATTGCTATCTCAATAAGATGATATGATCGATTTTTGAGTAAAGATAATAGCTGTTTAGAAATCTGAATTTTGAATTCCGGTTCATGCGACCTTATTTGCTATACTAGCCTTTCGTGTTAGTCCCAACGAAAAGGGAGACAGTACGGACAAAATACCAAAAAGAATATTTATGGCATAAGTAAAAAGAGAAGTCCATACTCTTTCAAATTCTTATTATAATTAAACTTCTTCTTATTACCTTTCAAACTTCTTGTTATTTTTAAAAAAGAAGACGGGATAAATTGGAGAATGTATTTGACGATGTTAAAGAGAAAAGTATATCTCAAATCGTAAAAATTCTAGAAATACAGAATTTTAAAATCGGATTTTATTCTAAATTAGATTTTTGTTTGATCACTTTTATGATTACTATAAGTTAGAACTTTATTCTGAATCATACATACTTTAGTAATTTTCCAGAGTTTGAAATATTTTCCAGAAAATGAGGAATAAACTGGAAAATATTATTGCCAGTATTACGAAATAATGCCAGTAGGCCAGTCAGTCATTATCAGAAACTTCAATTTATATTTAGTTATTTTCTAAATTTAGTTAACGAGGTATAATATGGACTAAAATTTCTATATAATATATAATTGATTATTTATAATGATAAATCTAATTTTTTTTAAGTTAACGGTGACGACTCATGAAGGAAATATTCCAAGCTTTGTGTTTGTTGGGGTTCATTGTAATTCTTATTTTGCCTGTAGAGGCAGTATCCAATGAGCTGTCCTTATCCGGTAATTTTACAGAAGGACCTGAATTAAACAATACGGAAAATTCTTCAATAAATTATTTTGATCTGGATTCCGGTTTGATCTGTATTGCCGCAGGAAAAATTGCAGACAATAGTGAAATTATTTCTGCAGATAATATTGTAGAAGAAATTGCTTTTTTGACTGGTAGTCGCGAATCTGAACTCTCTCCTGTCTGGACTCCTGATAGCGAGTACATCCTGTATACTGTTAAAAGAAATGAATCTGATGATTTTGAATCTTATCGGATGAAAGCGAACGGAAGTGAAATTGAAAGGACCGGTATTGCAGAAGGAAATCTAACCGGTTTTAGTGACATAAATCCCGATGGTACAGAACTGGTTTTGACTATATTAAATGGTTCTCAAACAGACCTTTATCTGGCAAACCTGCAGAATGGAATAGTATTCCCTGTTACCGATGATCCGCAGGTCTCGGAGGGCTGGGGTTCATGGTGCCGCCTCGGGAAAAAAATAACATACACGCAGGAATCTCCCGGTAAGCCTTCTCAGCTGTGGATAGTTGACCGGGATGGGGCAAACAATATAAGGCTCGGGACATCCGAAAATGTGGGAATTGGAAAAGATTGGTGTCCTCTCGGGCTGAGAATTATATACAGCGCAAAGGACTTAGAAGAAGAATATGACCTGTGGGTAATAGACTTTTACGGTACGAACCAGGCGCAGGTGACAAATACTTCGTATAACGAATGGAACCCGTCTTTCAGTCCTGACGGAAAATGGATAGTATACGTTTCAGACGAAGGGGGGAGCCCTGATATCTGGATAAGGGACATCGAAGGGAACTACAGGACCAGGCTTACTAACAACACTGCAAGCCCTGATTCTGTTCCCAAATGGAGTCCTGACGGGTCAAAAATTGTTTTTACAGGATATAACCGGGGAAATAATTCCACTATAGATACAATCGATACGGAAAATATGACAGGTACAGGTGCAATAGACAGATCGAACACAAACGGCTCGGACATGAACGGTTCTGATAATTATTTGATGAATAACCCGGAAATTAACGAGGTCGATAGGTCCGATGCCTATTTGATAAACGATCCGGGAATTGATCCGATGAACAGTTCTGATACGGCTCCGATTAATGGTTCGGATATTGCTGTTATTAAACTCTCATTTGAACCTTATAACCCGCCTTCTCCAAAAATTACCGGTCTCATAGTTGATCCTCCCGAAGGAGTCTCTCAGGAAGGAGAGGTTACAATTTCCGTAACAGCAGTGAATGAAGGAGGAAATGCAAGCGAAGGGCATATCTCAATTTCTTTCCCGGGTAAGGAGAAAATCAGAAAGGTGGAATGGACAGGCAGCAACGTTAATGTCTCCTCCGAAGGTGATCCTGTTCAGGGAAAAGACGGAGAAATAATTGCTCAGTATCCGCTTGTCGAACTTCTGGAAAATGAATGGGATACAGGAGAGGAAGAAACTCTCAACGTGACAGTAATACCCAATAACGGAACCGAGGAGATTGTATTTTTCGTACGGGCCGGGCTGAAAGATGACCGCACGGGAACTTACAAAAGAGATCCTTTAACCTCCATGGACAAAGATCAGCAGGGATTTGAGGTCTACAGGTATTCGTTGAAAGTGGCTTGAGAATTTTCCTCTTTTTTCCTTTTTCTCTTTTATTCCTCTTTTTTAATTCTCTCTTCTTTCCTTACCTTTTCTTATTTTTTGCCTTAATATTCATCCAGCCCTTTTCTTCCGACAATATAATTTGCAACCCTGAGCGCGTCCCGTTCTCCTGTCTCTTTTTCGGGAGAATCGCTGAGTTTCACAACCGGGATTCCATTAATGCTGTGGAGTTTTATTACCATATTCAGGGGAGGACTTTTCCGGAAAAACTCGGAATTGTTAGTAAGGCTCGTGCCTATCCCAAAGCTGCAATTAATTTTTCCCTGGCAATATATTTTAAGGCTGACTGCAGATTCGGCATCAAGGGCGTCGCTAAAAACGATCACTTTTTTCATCGGGTCGATTCCCGTTTTCCTGTAATGCTCTATAACCCTGTCTACAAAAGCGAAAGGATCTCCGCTGTCATGCCTGAACCCGTCATAGATTTTTGACAGCTTGAGGTCCATATCCTTAAAAAAAGCCTCAGAGCCGAAGGTATCCGTAAGGGCTATCCCAAGATCTCCGTTATATACCTCAACCCAGTTTTCAAAAGCAAAGCGGTTAGCGTACCTGAGCCCTACAAGAGCGGAAGTTCCCATAATCCATTCATGCCCCACAGTACCTATCGGCTTTACCCCGTACCTCTTTGCAAAATAAACATTGCTTGTTCCTGTCAGGGTGTTTATTTGCATCAGTGTTTTCATTACACGGTCATGGAGTTCAAAGCTTCTCCTCCTGCGGGTCCCGAATTCTGCAAAAAAGCAGCCATTTTCTTCAAGAACCTTTCCCATTTCCAGGATTTTTTCCCCATATGCTGCAAGTACAGTTTCGGTATCCCTGTTCTCTGAATTCCCGTACCAATCTTTCTCTATAGTTGTGAAGTAAAGTTCGGAAACCACAGCCATAAGGACAATTTCCCATAGAATCGTGCTGTGCCAGGAACCTTTTATCCGCATGTCAAGTCCTTTTTCCCGGGTAAGACAGACTTCTACCTCTTCTGGCTTGAAGCGGTAATTTTTGAGATATTCTAGATACATGGGCTTAAGAAAAGGGCAGTGCTCGCCAAGCCAGTAGTATTCGTCTTCTGTAAGTCTCAGTCCGGAGATCTCTTCGTTTATGATTCTTTTGAGATTTTCTACGAACTCTTCGGAAAAGCGCTGGGATCCCCGGTTAGTGAACCGGTATTCGGCTTCTGCTTTTGGAAATAACTCCAGCACAGCCATTTGCATGGTNNTCATCTGCATAGTAAATTTATAAAGGTCGTTGTCGAGTATGGATTTTATCACGGAAGGCCTTCCTTTAACGTTTTGGGTTGCTTCTGGCGCAACATCCGTAACTTATTCAATTTTATTGCGGCTTTTTGCTTCAGGTATATAGCCTGTTACATTTTTAAGATTTCTGATGTACCGTCTAAAACAAGTTTTCTTTATTAGATTCAAATCCTTTAAATCTGTTCCCTCCTCTTCACGCCAAACAAATAATTACCGGAAAAACAGATACTTATTCTGGACATTAAATTTTAACAGGGGATTTCTGGATATGAAAAGAGAACTTAAGTTCGCAACTAAATGTGTACATTCGGGAGAGAAGCCGGACCCGGTATTCGGGGCTCATACCACTCCTATATTTCAGACATCGACTTTTATTTTTGAAAGTGTTGAGCAGGGGGCTTCAAGGTTTGCAGGAGAACAGGACGGATACATATATACCCGTATTCCGCCAAACACGCCTACGCATGAAGTCCTTGCGGAAAAATTTGCTGCGCTTGAAGGAGGAGAAACAGGCCAGACCTTTGCTTCAGGAATGGCAGCGATCACTGCAGTTGTACTCACCACCCTCAAACATGGGGACCACCTTATCTCAACGGATGTAGTATATGGCTGCACTTATAGCCTCTTTTCGGAAGTTTTACCCGGGCTCGGAATAGATGTAACTTTTGTGGATACAACAGAT
>DUIO01000169.1 GCA_013330315.1 Methanosarcina sp.
TCTTCTGCTTCAAATTCTTCTGCCTCGAACCTCTCCTCTTCAAATCCTTCTTCGAAAGCCCGTTCTTCAAAACTTTCTGCTTCAAATTCCCCTTCTTCAATACCCGGTTCTTCTATTGTGCCGTAATCACTCTTTATTTCCTCACTCTCTCTCCTTTCGCCCGTTATTTTGCCGGTCCCACTTTTTATTTCGCTTATTGTTTCTTCAAGTNNCTTACGAAGATATTGTACTCGCTCAGGTCAGCATGGACGACTCCGAGAGAGTATGTTATTTTTACCTGCCTGAGTATCTCATCAAGGTACCATTCAGGGTCGATTAGCTTTGTTTTTGAGAGCAGGCTGCCCTTTGCAAGTTCCATTACTATGGCGTGCCTGTTCTGGTCCAGAGGTCTTGGGACAGATACCTGCGGGTAAAGCTTGCTCATGATCTCGTACTCTCTCTGGGCTGCAAGCCTGGCAGCGTAAATCCAGGAGAAGTGTTCCCTTTCCCCCAGGTGCTCACGTACCCTTTTTATTTGCTTGAAGCTAGTCCTGCCTTCCCTGTGGAATTTGATTATTACCGGAAACGGTTCCCCTATTGCAAGCTCCGGCTGCCGGATTGCTTCAAAGATAACGGACTCTTTACCTACCCCGATCTCATCCCCTATTGCACTGATGCTTTTCCTTTTCACAAAGGCGTTGAGAGCAAGGGCATCATACCCTTCAAAGTAAATCTGAAAGCCTTCATAAGGCTGGGTGGTCCTTACAACAATCCTGTCTCGCACAAGTTTTTTCAGCCTGTACTCAAGCTTGTCAAAGGGTAGTTTGGTGTACTTATTAAGTTCTTCTATTGGCACCCATTCAAAGTGTTTCATCCCTATCTCGATACCTGTAAGTATCCTGAAATCCTTTGCATCGAGCTTATTGAAAACCTTTAGCACTTCGTCGATCATCCTATCCTGTTATAAATATCGCCATCGATATTTAAATGATAGCCCGTTTCTCTATACTTCTGTTCTTTCCTTTGATTGGTGGGCATATTGGTCAACCGGAAACCGATGGATGGATCAGGATTGAATAATCTGGTACAGGGGACAATTAAAAACATTGTTGAAGCCGGACAATATATGAGGTGGCAAAAATACTTATTGAAAAAATACTTATCTTTGCATGCATGATGCCTATTTTTCGTATGACTTTACCACACCCTGAGAGTAATATCTGTGTATATTTCTGGTAACTTTATATGCGATAGTAAATATTTTTTGGTTATCTACTCTTTTCATTTATTAATAACAATGACTTTTATTTCCTTGCGTAACTTTNNTCTAACCCAATCCGTTATTAAATCCCATTAAATTACTGGCTAGAGAAGCAAAATATAGAATAATCGATTAAAAAAGAAAAAAAATAATTCTAAAAGAAAAGTAATTCAAAAAAAGAGAAGTCATTAAAAAGGAAACAAATTTTTTGTTTCCTGTTTATTTTAACAATTTACTTTACTTTACTTTACTTTACTTTAGTAATATTAATCATCTCTCTTCCGAAAGCGTAAAGGTCAGCAGGGCTTCTTGAAGACACTAAGTTCCCATCAATAACAACTTCGCTATCTTCGTAAATTGCTCCTGCGGCTATGATATCGTCTCTTATTCCTATCCAGCAAGTAGCTTTTCTGCCCTTAATAAGCCCCGCTGAGATCAAAACTTGCGGGCCATGACAGATTGCAGCAACCGGCTTGTTCTCTTTAAAGAAATGTCTTGCAATCTCAAGGGCATCCTTATCAAGCCTCATTTTCTCAGGTCCTTTTCCCCCCGATATGACAAGGATATCGTAGTCTGCTGGGTTCACATCTTTAAAGGCAATATCAGCCTCGATTTCATAGCCCTGTTTTCCTTTTATCGGACCTTTCTTCATTGAGGCTACATGTGTGGTTATTCCTTCTTCTTTCAAGCGGTGATAAGGGTAGAAAAGTTCAAGATCTTCAAAACCGTCGGCTCCGAACACAAGTGCTTTCAAATAAATTCCCCCCATATTTTAGTATTTCAATTTTGATATTTCGATAGTATTCTGGTCTTTAATATTTTGGTTTTTAGTATTGCAATTTTAATCCTGTGCTGATGCATATAAAAGATTATTCCAGAGGCACATATATTTTGTCTGATTCCGAAAATGAAAGCGGTAAAACCCCAAGCATGCGAGCCTTTTCATTTCCTGTATTTAACTTTTTTATTGAACTTTTTTTATTGAACTTTTTATTGAACTTTTTATTAAACCTTTGAAAGGGCCTGATCGAGGTCTGCAATTATATCCTCAGGGTCTTCGATTCCGATTGACAACCTCACGAGTCCGTCAGTAATGCCTACTTTTCCCCTCACTTCTTTTGGGACACACGCGTGTATCATGGAGGCCGGGTGCTGGATCAGGGTATCGGTCGCCCCGAGGCTTACTGCAAGGGAACAGAGCCTGACGCTATTCATAAGCCTTGTTCCTGCCTCAATTCCGCCCTTTATTCCGAAAGAGAGCATTCCCCCGTATCCGTTCATCTGTTTTTTTGCAGTTTCATGCTGTGGGTGGTCGGGAAGCCCGGGATACCTTACCCATTCTACTCCGGGATGCGACTTAAGGAAGTTTGCAACTTTCAAGGCGTTTTCTGCATGCCTTTCCATACGGATATGCAGGGTCTTAAGCCCTCTTATACAGAGCCATGCTTCATGCACGCCCATGATCCCGCCTGTGTATCCGACAACCTTTGCCATACTTTTCATAAAATCCCTCTTGCCTACAACTATTCCGCCAAGCAGGTCTGCATGTCCGCCTATGTATTTTGTACAGCTGCTCAGAGAAATGTCTGCCCCGAGCAAAATCGGCCTCTGGAAATAAGGAGTGGCAAAAGTATTATCCACTGCACAGACAGCTCCCTGTGACCTGGCAAGCCTGGAAATCTCCCTGATATCGCATACGTTCAGGGTAGGGTTGGCAGGAGTTTCCAGAAAAATCATTTTCGTCTCCGGCTTGAGGGCTTTTCTGACATTTTCTATATCTGTTGTATCCACAAAAGTTACATCTATTCCGAGCCCGGGTAAAACTTCCGAAAAGAGGCTATAAGTGCAGCCATATACTACATCCGTTGAGATAAGGT
>DUIO01000167.1 GCA_013330315.1 Methanosarcina sp.
CTTTTTATGTACCTCAGGGAAAGGGCTCTGAAATGCACCGCAAGTAATTTTAAGGCAATTACGAGGCAGCTGGATAGCAGTAGAGCCTTTAAAATCTCCCAGGTAGCCAAAGAGGCAGTGGATAACAGAGTTTACGAAAATGAGGATGACTTCATTTCTTTTATAAAAGACCTGCTGGAGTTAATGAGGGAATTTGCAGATGAAATTCAGGGAAGAGTCACGGGTATAAGTTTCGAAAGGTTCATGAAATCACTGGAGGAACTCAAAGCGGCTATTAGTTCAGGCGACGCGATTCAGNNTGGAGTTCATGCCAGAGCACAGGAATCAAAGCAGAAATGCTCAAATTTCTGCAACCAGAAACCCAATCCCAGTTTTTCAGGGTCTACTGCTGATACGATATTACAGCTTCAGAGAACTGCAGGTAATCAGGCAGTCCAGAAACTGATTAAATCAAGAGCTCTGCAGGCTAAGCTCAAAATCAGCCAGCCTAATGACATCTACGAGCAGGAAGCTGATAGGGTGGCTAATGAAGTGATGCGAATGCCTTTGAAAACGGGAGACAGCGACCAGTCATCAGTGGACAGTACAAGCACGAAACCCGTAAATCAATTGAAGCCAGGCTGCCTGTTTGCCAAGGGTCCCCCGTGCGGGGAAGAGGAACTTCTTGAAAGAACGACCATGCCTCAGATGATGCATTATCCCGATCCTGATTCCGGCCAAGGCCCCGATGTTCCGCCGTCAGCGGAGTCAGCCATCAGATCGCTCACAGGTAGGGGGCAATATCTCTCCCGGTCTGAGCGCTCTTTCTTCGAGCCGCACTTTGGGCATGATTTCGGTGGTGTGCGCATACACTCCGGACATGACGCCGGTGAATTGGCCGATGCTTTATGTGCAAAGGCGTTCACGGTGGGGAAGGATGTGGTGTTCGGTGAGGGGGAGCACATTATGGGAACGAGCAAAGGACGGCGCCTATTAGCACATGAGCTAACGCATGTGGTGCAGCAGTCAAGGTCACAATTGCCTATCACTACTGCGACCCGACCCGGCTTGGTGCAACGACAGAAAGGCGATGCGAAGCAAGCGGCGCGAGCCAGGGTAGACGCGGCGATGAAAAAACTCAAGGCGAAATTCGGACTGGCTAAGGTCACTGAGGAAAATGGTGCCACGTGGAGTGAGTCAGAGTTAGCGAAGGTCGATGCTGCCTTCTCAAAAGTAAGCAAGGAAGATCAACCGTTACTCAAGGATTTACATCTGGTTCGTACGGACAAATTTGAACCTTTTGTGCGGCAAGGGAAAACATTCAAGATCGCCGGGACGACCTTCGGTATTGGAATGATAAAACTGGCTAGGGAAGCGTTTCAGGGCGATGCTAGTACGATCCTTCACGAGGTCGGCCATTTGATACAAAATAAAGTGGCTTCCGCGATGCTAGAGAAGTCCAAGGCCAAGTTTGATCTCGAAGCGACAAGACTAATACTGGCAGAGGGACAGAAAAAGGCTCCCACTCGGGTGGGCCACGAGATACAAGCCTTTGTCGCAGCACTCAGCCTGGTGTCGGCAGCGGCTATCGATCTGATGAATAGCGGCGAAGATGACCGGACAGCTAAGCAAAGTGTTCTGGATGATGCCAAAATGCAAGCCGACATTGCTCGGCTAGAGGTTGAACGGCTTACGAACGATGATGCCGCAAAGACTTGGTTAGAAGTCCACGACAGGCAGCAAAAGTGGGTTGAGGCAATCGAGAAATATGCAGAGGAGAAGGGAAAAAAGAACCTGACAGGTTTCATTGATGTGGTCACGAAGAACAACCTCGCACGGAAGAGGTATGCTCCGTTCACAGACTATGTAGCAGCTCACTGGCCAACTAAGCCGGAAGAATTCTTTGCACAATCATTTCACACGTGGCGCACTAACCCGAATTACATGAAGAGGAATATGAAACCTCTCTTCGATTGGTTCGAGAAGGGAGGCCATCGGGAGAGTAAAGGCTATCTGGAGGGCAAAGGCGCAATTGAAACAGTGCGTGAAGCTGCCCCCGTGATATATGAGCTGGGGAAAGAATTCAAGGAGACCTTTTGGCCTAAGGAGTTTCAAGATGCCATCTTTGGAAACCAGTAGCGATCATTCCCGGCACGTGTTTAGTTCAATCAGGGATGATAAATTCAATCAGGGATGATATATCCCAGGGTCTCCTTTACACTCACACCCGTATCGGTGACAACACCAGGAAGATACTGGAGTCCACTTCGTTTCTCTACAGTCTTATAGAGTTGCTCAACGAAAAAGGGGTGATTACGATCGAAGAGCTTGATGAAAGGAGATGGCAGGTCGCTGAGCGCCTGGTCAGGGAGTTCGCCGAGAGCGGACTCGGGCTCACGTACCAGGGTCCTGAATACGGCAAGTACACTTTTGATAAGGAAGCAGATGTCGATTGTGAGAGCAGGCTGGATACGTGTAAAGCAGTATGCTGTAAATTGCCATTTGCGCTGTCAAAACAGGATGTAGAAGAGGGGATCATCCGCTGGGAGTTCGGCCGGCCTTATCTGATCGCGCACGGTGGTAATGGTTACTGTGTGCATCTGGACCGGAATACCTATAAGTGCACAGTTCGGGAACACCTGACAGTACCATGTATGGATTTTGATTGCAGGAATAATAAACAATGGCATGTCTGGGATGATTATGAGAAGAAGATCCTTAATCCTGAATTGGTGGAACGGATTGACAAAGATAATAGTAAAATCTATTCTTCCTGTTTATCAAACGAATTCAAGTGATTAATTTCCTGTTATTTTTGTTAAAAACGAGTATAAGCAGTTACTAACCGTGTCTTACCAGATTTGAGAGCCTGTCTAATGCTTATGATTCTCAGTAACTAACCATCACGACCGATATTTAATCTAATATTTTCATTTTGTGGGTGCACTTTTGAATTTTTGGCACAGTTTTCAATCTCTGGCTGGTATAATTAAAATCTAAATTACCAGATATAAATTGGGATGGGTATATGGTTGAAAAAACTGGAGTTAAAGCCAGAACACAAGAAACAAAGCAGAAATGCTCGAATTCTTGCAAACAAAATACTAGCTATATTCCTTCAGTTTCTCCTGCCGATAGAATCCTGCAACTTCAAAGAACTGTGGGTAATCAGGCAGTCCAGAGGTTGATCAGGTCAGGAACTTCACAGGCTAAATCAAGAACTTTGCAGGCTAAACTCAGGATAGGTCAGCCTGATGATATTTATGAACAGGAAGCTGATAGGGTTGCTGAGCAGGTTATGAGAATGCCTGGGCCGCAGGTTTCAGAGGGAAGACAGGTAAGAATGAAGACTTCAAACCACATCCTGAATAACTCTCTACAGCTCAGGTGTCCAAAGTGTATTAAGAACAACCCAAAAAAGGAAGAAGAGGAGGGAACTCTGCAGAAAAAAAAGGGTTCTAGCCCGATTTTCGAAGGGACTCCGGAATTGGAGTTTGATATCAGCAACTCCCGTTCAGGTGGCCAGCCTTTGACAGAATCTGTGCGAGCTTTCTATGAGCCGCGCTTTGGACATGATTTCAGTCAGGTGCGTGTGCACACGGATTCAAAGGCAGTGCAGATGAACCGTGACCTGCAGGCACAGGCATTCACGTATAAGAAGGACATCTATTACGGAGGCGGAAAAGCTCCTGATAAAAATGAGCTGACTGCCCATGAGTTGACACATGTGGTGCAACAATCAGCGGAAAGTAATTATCAAACAACAATTGAACCGAAAAACAACGAACATAAGCAAACGGCCTATAGTACTGCCAGAGGAAGTATTAATCTTCAGGGAAAAATACAGCCCACCGACAGCTGGGCACATAGACTAATAGTTCAGCAGATTGACCCCGGAAACCATGGAATATTAAATTCTGCTCAAAAAGTATCAGGCACTCGACTCCAAAAAAAAAGCGAACTTGACGACGAAATAGCTGACACTCATTCTAGCGGTAATGCAATAAAGGTCGGAACTGGTGGTAATGAGACTCCAAAAATGTCAGAATGCCCGCGTGTACCTACCGGATTGGGAAATATCAGTCCCGATCCTTTATGTCCCAAAGCCACCCACGCTGGTACCAATGAACTGAAACGCTTCAATTTCTGCCTCGATTCTGATAAATTAGACCCTCCAGAGCAACTGGAAGGCCTAAACAGTATTATAAGAGACAATCATCCTTCAACACGGTTTTTAATACACGGATATGCCAGTCCAGAAGGCGATCCAGCTTATAATTTCCGGCTTGCCTGTCATCGTGCCAATAAGATTTCAAAAGCATTGGAACCCCTGCTGGGTGAGCAGGTCCGCACCAGGCTGCTCGATCAGAAGCCGAATTTAGAAGAAGATCAGGTAAATGCGGAAATTAAAGCTGAGATCCAGAGCCGGATCGAGACTGCTTCTCAAGGCCCTACTAACAAGTTTGGCGCTTCAGAGTTTAACCGAGTCGCTCTGGTCTATGGGCAGATCCCAGGTGGGGAAAAGCCTATGGAACCGAGTTGTGCTGAGGCTCCTCGCCATGTTGGGGACATTAAACCGGAAATTCCATGTGATGAACCAACGATCGATCTAAAAAATATGAGCGGCAGCCCGCAATTGGGGCATTTCCATTTCTGCCTCGATTCGGACGTTTTGGCATCAGTTAACCCTTCATCTATTGAAAAATTTGCTCATCGCCAGGCAGCAAGCGCTAATTTCGTGGTTCATGGCTTTGCCAGTATCGAAGGCAAGGCTGATTATAACAAGCGGCTTTCCTGTCATCGGGCTTTGCGAGTTGCACGTGAGCTGATTAACGTGGGAGTACGGCCAGAGCAAATTAGAGAGGTCAGCGGCCTGGGCGGGACTGATGTGTTTGGGGATGCAGAGTTCAATAGAGTAACTGTAGTTCTTGCCGAACGAGGGAAAATTAATCATTTGAAGGATGGCCCAAAGCCAGCGGACACTTTCCGGCAAAAAGAAGTCATTAGGGATGAGGCACGGGACAGGTTAATGTCTGGGCAATATAATATGGCCGCAGATGCTTATATCTCGCATTGGACGTGTGGAAGGACGGCTACTATAAGGCAAGCAGTTGAGCGTCTGAAGATTCTTTTGCCTAAAGACAATAAAAACGAACTGCTAAGAGACGAAGCTAATGGTACAGAGGAAAGTCTCGGTGTGAATACTATTCGCCTGTCGAATGTTGCATTACGCGCTGATAATCCTGTTGAATGCACAATGGGACGAATTATTGATATGGCTTTTCATCACGCTGTATTAGGGGATTTAGATTTGGGTAGGGAGCTGTCAACTCCTCTGGATCTTAATATCAAAGGGCTTGACGTTAAGGCTGAATACAAGAAGATGGAGTTACGTCATAAAGCGGGACTGCATTTAGCCCATTTGGCTGGCTTTTCGGCATGTATGGGAAGGCATGCCAGTGCAAAACATGTCCCTGGTAGGGGGTCGACAGGGATAGATGAGCCTTTGAACGATGACCCGCTGGCGAATATGCCTTCTCCTCTTTGCGTAAAAGCGCCCCAACCATCCAGGCTTCTCCCACCAGTAAAGGACGCGAAGGACCGCCAGGCACCAGATTTTCTTATCTTTGAAAAGAATTATGCTTTAAATAATGGCACTCTTTCCCAGGTAGACATCGATATCAAAGAGGCAACGCTTTCTCACACAACAAAAACGGAGAATAATGTAATTAATGCTTCAGCCAGCGTCTCGCTTCTAGGCAAACCAGATGTATTCCCTGACTATGAGATTGGTTTTATCCAGACTATTCTCGATGACTTGATGCTGGCTGAGTATATTACCGGTCACTACGTTCTTGAGAAGCTTCCTGTGCCAATCCGTGCCGCTGAGGTAAAAGGTGGAGTTCCGGTACCTCCTCCCTGGACATCTTTGACTGCAATGAAGCGACCTGATGCTAATGGCCAGGTATCTGTAAACGCCAGTTGGAAGTTCAATACGGAATTTGCAACTTATCTTACCTATTTCCGTCCACCAGGAACAGAGCGCCCCGATCGCCTGGATACCTGGCAGCGACATACAAACGTGGCTATCTGGCTTGTCGCGCGCCGTCTAGGGGCTCCATTGGACCGTTTTAACGTCCACTTCTTGGATGGAATCACATACGACGTGACCCAAAACTTTGACGTTGACATCAGGCGCGTTCGTGGCAGCTTAGAGATGCGAGAGTCAGATCTTCCGGATCAGGAACATGAACACTCTATCGGGACAGGATACTTCAGGGTATCTGAGAAATCGCAGGATCAGGCAGATTCACTTCTTGCACAATTTGACAAACCTGTAGCCGGAGAGATTGACTTAAATCGTCATATAAGTAAAATTCTGCTTCCCGAGATTTCCAAAAGTGGTGTTGGCCTGGAAATTGAGGAATTTAAACAGGTTGTGCAACAGATTCTGGATAACCTTGTGGTCTTTGGGTCAGAGGAGGGGATGCTTAAAGGAGAAGAGAGTACACATATGTCTCGGCTCGGTTTCGTGTTCAATGATCTTTTCGTTACTGTCCCGATAGACCGCAGGATCGGTAGAATCGGTGGTGGACATGGCACTAGCATTAAAAGCCCTGGCATGGGAAGTTTTGCACTGTTCAATTTGCAAAAGGCGCTTAATCTCCGTCTTCAGAAGCGAGATTTCCTGAAGCAAGGTCGCAGCGTCGTTCTTAAGCCCGAAGCAATAAAAAGTCTTCCCGGTACCGCAGATATAGCAGAACTCGCATGGACAATACCCCGTTCTCTAGAGGAACCCGTCCTAAAGAATGACAAAATGATAATGCGTGATCTAGCTGTAATGTGGGCATGCGCCGAGTCTCAAGATCCATTGAACCAGTTTGAATTAGGGATTTTGTACTGGATGGACCGTGATGGAATGTTGCATCGCTTCCCTGATGTAGGTTTAATTAAGGGTAATCCTGAAACACCTGAAGGGTTTCATACAGCATTTCCCTCCGATCCTGACATAACCCATCCTGCTGGATTCACAATTGGCACAGCTCACACCCACCCGCCTCATTCTTCAGTAGTTTTTGCTCCTTCAGGACCTTCGAGCCAGGATCTGGAAAATGCAAAGAAGGGATTGACAGGGAGACAGCATTTTGTAGTTGACCAGGATGGTGTGACAGCTTATTTCTCAGATAGCTCCATAGAGTTTAAGGGTAAGTCAGTCCTTCCTTCCGGGGTAAAATGTGATGATAAAGACCTTTCACCTTCCCATAAACCATAAGAATAACCTGGTGGAAGGAAAGAATATTTTCTATTGATTTTGGCCTGAATTTGATAGTATGTTTTCGAGAACTACTCTTTGCATCAATGGAAGGCTGGAATCGAATTTCTTCTGCTGTCCATAATAAATGTTTTAAAACTTTTGGAAAATAATTGATTTATTACGATTCTTCGCTTAATAAGATGCATTAGAGCAATTATAATTTAATTTTGGTTTTTTTAAACTTTTGATTTCTAATTGATATTTAAGGCATAAATTAATAAATATAAAGGGGGGCGGATTATAGCTGATAAAACTGCAATTCACGCCAGAACACAAGAATCAAAGCAGAAATGCTCGGAGTTTTGTAAGCAAAGGCCGCATTTCAATTATTCGAGCTCTCCAGCAGACAGAATATTATACCTTCAGAAAGTTGCAGGCAATCAGGCAGTTCAGGAACTGATTAAATCAAGAGCTTTGCAAGCTAAACTCAGGATAGGCCAGCCTGATGATATTTACGAGCAGGAAGCTGACCGGGTAGCTGAACAGGTTATGAAGATACCTGACTCTGTTCTCCAGCGAAAGTGTGCTAAATGCGATGAGGATATAGAAAGGCCTTTGCAAACTAAAAAATTGCCAGGGCAGGTGTCTGTAACCCAAAATCAAGATGTGCAGTCTATTGTATCGGATGTATTGAACTCTCCTGGTCAGTCACTGGACTCTATTACGCGTGCGTTCATGGAGCCTCGCTTTGGGCAAGATTTTTCCAGGGTGCGCGTGCATTCCGGTACGGCTGCCGAGCGGTCGGCACGGGAGGTGAATGCCAACGCCTACACGGCTGGTCACGACATTGTGTTTGGTGCAGAAAGATTTTCGCCGGGAACGACAGAAGGAAGGCGCTTGATTGCTCATGAACTGACGCATATAGTGCAACAAAAAGGTTCAACTCCTTTAATCCAGAGACAGCCTGACCAGGATGACGATCTTAATATGAGGCGGCGCGACGAGATCGCCTTATCCCGAAGGTCTCCAGGGAAATTCGAAATTGGAACCGGATTTCCTCCAGTTATGACCCTTTTCAATTTTGTGATTAATGATTACCAGCTCAAAAAGGAACACAAAGATAACCTGAAAATCCTTGGTAAACTATTCGGTCTGATGGATACGGCCAGGTGGCAAGTTTTCGTAATCGGCCATGCAGATAGCACGGGTGAACCGGTGATCAACGACCCCTTGTCTGCAAACAGGGCTAACGAGGTCAGCAAGTACTTAAATAGTGTGGCAAAGGGGAACTATTTCATCCAGGGTGAAGGAGCAAATCGACCTGCTGCGACCAATGAATCGATATCGGGAAGATCCAGAAATCGACGTGTTGATATTACTTTCTCGAATCCCTATATTGACATCAACATCCCCGATCCCATACCAGACCCTAAAACTGTCTGTCAGCAATTCCCCTTCTTGTGTAATGAGGACAAATTCTGTAATCTTTACCCCTTTTTGTGCGGTGATGGATTTTGCAAAGAACACCCCAAATGGTGCGGGCTTCCGGTGCTTTGTTTGCTGTTTCCGCCAGTTTGCGCCTGCCTTGCGAAGCCGATTGCCTGTGCATGTGGAAGGTATCCCGCATTGTGTGTCTGTCTTGCGAATCCTAAAGCTTGCATCCCCAAACTCCCGAAACCAGATGACGACAAACCTAAACGTAAGAGGGCATGTCCCACCAGGGTTGACCTGCCTTCCGGTGTAATTGAGGCAAATAAAAGCGAGAAGATAGGTTTTGCCAGGCTCTGGTATCCTTTTGAAATGAATATAGATTTTTCCCAGGACTCGTCGGGATGTGAATGTGCTTGCGGAGAATATACGCAACTGGTAAGGGGATTCTTCGAACGCGACAAGACGGGCAAGGGGTCTTGGAAGAGGGATAAGCATGAGTTGACAACAGGAGTCTACTTGCACGAAACTATTTACCAGGAAGACGGCTTACGTGGAGTTGGTGCTTATGGTCATCGATACTGGGATGATGATACGAGAAAACAGCCTAAGCCGGATACTAAGGACGATACATTTCTACTGACAAGGGAAACCGGGTGCCAGTATCGGGGAAAAGACGAGCCGAGCATGGAAAGTGACAGGAAATATCGCGCAAGAATAAGGATGTACCTTGAGTTCGCAGGTGGCCCCGTTGATGTCTGTGAATCGCCCGGGCAGAGGCTCGGCCAGCAGACTCATTGGAGAACGTGGATTATCCATGGAGAGGCACAAGCAAAGTCCCCGCCGCCCGGACCAGTCACCCCTCCTACGAATTCCCCGAGTACTACCTCTCCTGAGGTAACTGAAGCAAAAGAGACCGATATCCCTCAGGGAAAACAATCTCCCTCATGGTACGCCGGCGGTATCCCATCTGATGCGATATCACGTACACGAGAGTATCGGATGGCTGTGGGATTCAAAGTTGACGGAGTCACCAAATTCTCCCTCGTGACGGTTAGAATTGAGGCATCTGAGCCAGATTTTATTACTATAATCACAACGAACAAGAGGAATCTAAATCTGAATCCCGATGACCCTAAAAACCCCATAATTGTTATGCCTGACCATCGCGAGCGGATAAAGAGAAGCATATTACTGAAGGTCGAGAACGAACTGAAGAGCTGGATATCTCCTTGAAGGAATTCGATCAGTAGCGAGGGAAAGAAAGAGACCTTAAGGAAAGAAAGAGACGCATGCTCATTAAAAGTTTAAAAGCAGCGAATATAGCGGTTATCGAGATGGAACTTACAGAAGCTGGATACTACAGTCGTGATTAATCTGCAATACACAGGGTGATTATATGGCTGAAGAAATTGTTGCAACTGCCAAAAGACAGGAACCAAAGCAGAAACGTTCAAATCTTTGCAAACAAAAGCCCGGTAATAATTCTTCAATATCCCCTGCTGACAGAATATTGAAACTTCAGGAAACTGCAGGCAATCAGGCAGTCCAGAGGTTAATATCAGGCATGATGCAGGTTAAACTTAGAATAAGCCAGTCCAATGATATCTATGAGCAGGAGGCTGACCGAGTGGCCGAGCAGATAATGAGGATGCCGGGTCCTGTTCTCTATCACAAGGCTGCTATGTGTGATAAAGATCAAATGTGTGATAAAGATCAAAAAAAGGTTCTCCAGGCTAAAGATTTGCCAGGGAAGTTGCGGGGAACTCATGACTATGAAATTTCACCTCTTGTCCATGAAGTACTGCAATCTTCTGGCCGTCCGCTGGACCCGGCTACCCGTGAGTTTATGGAGCCGCGCTTCGGTTACGACTTTTCGGGAGTGCGTATGCATTCCGGTACGGCAGCTGAGCAATCGGCGCGGGATGTAAGCGCCCAGGCTTATACGGCAGGGAATAATATTGTATTTAACAAGGATCAGTTCGCGCCAGGAACGNNCACGACCCGAAAACTAAAGAGGTTTCAATAACTGCATCAGTACTGAAGCCTCCTTCATTTGTGCTGGCCGGTCAACTTGCAACTATTATAAGCGATCAAACACAGGATGCTGAGGTCCATCTGGGTCGCAAACAAAAGGGAGTTTCCGTAGGCGCATTCCCCAGCAACCCTGATAGGGCAGTGCAGGAAATTCGCATCGACCATGTGCTGGCACTCGAAAAAGGTGCGCCTGGAAGTGGTGTAGCAAAACTTGCCCATGAGATCATTGAGAACTACGAGGCGCATGCTCTAAAAGACTTTAACTGGAGCGTTGCTTTCAGCGAGTCGCATAAAAAGGCTTTAGAGGCTGAGGACCTGATTGAGGGTGAATTGGGGCATCCGGGTTCACGCCGCAATACTTTTTCACTACTTATCAATCCCGGAAAGGGCAAACCCCGTTTCTCCAGAGGGATTGAGGACCGAGAAAAATACTTCATTGTCTGGGACGAGAGCTTCGACAGCAAGGATACCTGGTCTAATACCCGTCGGGTGCAGCGTGTAAAGGTCTCGAATTATAAAATAGACGGCTTTACTACTGGTTCCAATAGTCTGCCCAGGGGAAGTGGAGCTGTTATCTCAGCGCTGGCTGCCGATCTAAAAACTAACCCGACCGCTTCAGTGCTGGTGGAGGGTTTCGCCTCTTCAGGAAGTACGTCTGACGAGGATCTAAAACTTGCTGTGGGGTGGGCAGAAATCGTTAGGGACAAAGTTGTTGACGAGGTTGCTGATAAATTGAACACAAACTGGAGAAGGTTCCATATTGTAGGTAATGCCGCCCGAGCTGGCAATTCTGTAGTGATTACAGTGGAGCGTCCGGACCTGTAAACGCCGGTATGCCGGACCTGCTATTTCCAGGATGCTGCCTGCTTTATCGTTTAGTTCATTCAGCTCATACCTTCCGAAATCGGCAACATATGTAGGGGAGATTTGTCAAGTCTACTTCTGCAAAATATTAAAACATGTCATATATGGGGATGATTAAATGGCTGAAAGAGTTGTTGCAAATACCAGAACAACGGAATCAAAGCAGAAATGCTCGAGTTCCTGTAAACGGAAGCTCAATAATAATTCTTCAGGATCTCCTGCTGACAGAATATTGAAACTTCAGAAAACTGCGGGAAATCAGGTAGTTCGGAGGTTGATCAGATCAGGAGATTTACAGGCTAAACTCAGACCAGGGCAGCATGACGGTGTTTCTGAATATGGGGCTGAAAAGGCAACAGGGCCGTTAATTAGGACGCCTGGCTCTATTCTTCAGCTCAAGTGCCCTATATGCAATGAATATAAAAGAAAGGCTATGGAGGCAAAAGAATCGCCAGAACGGGCAGTGATAACCCCGAGTCATGACGTGCAGCCTATTGTCCATGAAGTACTACAATCACCCGGTCAGCCTTTGGATCCGGCTACCCGTGCCTTTATGGAGCCACGCTTCGGTTACGACTTTTCGAGAGTACGTGTGCATTCTGGCGGAGTTGCTGAGCGGTCGGCGCAGGACCTGAATGCTCATGCCTATACGGTTGGATATAACATTGTGTTTAATGCAGGTAGACTTGCACCGAACACATACGAAGGACAGCGGTTGATTGCTCATGAACTTATGCATGTTGTGCAACAAGGCTCTTCTGGACAGGTCAAACCAATGTTCATAGACAGGTCATCGGATCACTTTGAGCGCCAGGCCGACAATGTGTCGACAGCGGTAATGACCCTTCGCCCTTCTCAAACCGGGATGAAACCAGCAATGGTCAAAAGACTGGCAAATCAATCGACACTTAGTGGCGTGATTCAGCGAGAGCCGGATCCAAAGGCTGACCGGGTGATTGTAGTACTTCATGGACAATAGGCTGCACGTCATGACTCGGGGTTATCACTGCCCGTTCTGGCGATTCTTTTGCCTCCATAGCCTTTCTTTTATATTCATTGCATATAGGGCACTTGAGCTGAAGAATAGAGCCAGGCGTCNNAGTGTAACCTACTGGCAGCCCCGCAGTGGGCTAACCTCAGAACAACTCAGGGCTGGAGGATGGCGCTTCCTGGGCATGGAATTCACCGGGAATGCCGCTTTTGAAGTAGAGGTCTGGGTAAATCCGTCAGGAAAAACTATTCGTCGGGACGTTTCCATTTCTCGGCCCGACAAGCCGGAAAAAGGAGAAAATACACCAGAAAAACTGCCGCCTACTGAAAAGAAAGAGGATCCGCCTATTGAGGATTGCACAAAGCTAAAGGAAATGACATTGGCGATTTTGCGTGATACAATCTCCACCGAAAATACCGTAAAGGTAGGCCTGGAGGGCGAGAAAAGCCGGTTGGAAAAAATGAATAAGACTACCGATGATTACTGCCGGCGATATGACAAATATATCCAGTCACTGCAGGCCATGAAGACACGAGTGGATACTACAGTGGATGATATCGAAGAACTGCGCAAACAACTGGTGAAAGCAAAGTGCCCCGTGGACATTATCGACAGCGAGCTCCAGGAGCTGACGGATCTTCAGATCTGGGTTGATATTGAGTCCGGTCCGATGGGTACACAATTTCTCGAGTGTATCAGGATCCGACCTCCCATCGATTTACCTGAGGACGAGGTATGAGCGGTTCCCGGTCGAAGGCTTTCTCATCACGATAAATAACAGATACCGGATAACACGAAAGATTTTCACACAACATAATAGGAGGAACAGGTTATGACAACCACAGAAGATGTGCATAATATAATCGAAAACCTGAGCAGACAGCTTCAGTCCGCAATAGGTTCGCAGAACACAACTGAAATTATAAAATTATACACAGACGAGCCGAAATTCTTGCCACGCGGCGGTGATATTCCACAATTTGATCCTCTTCCGGAAAACCGCTGGTCAAANNGTTCAGGAAGCAGTCCGAAATGGGGACAGAAACCTTAATTGAGGACGTACCTGAAATTTTGTCATGAGTTACCAAATTCTCAGTATTACTTCTATAAATTCAAGGAATTTCTTTCATTAAGCTGGGAGCACGGAGGGCCACAAATATCCTATCTTTAAGGTATGGGATAAAGTGAACCCTTGTCTCTTTTTTGTAAACCGAAATTAAAGTTTCAAATGCTTACGAACTCTTTAATAATCTTATTTTAAACCTCTTGGTTGCGGTTACTCTAATTGTAATAACTTTGTCTTATTCTGTGAAGATTATCCAGCTTACTTGAAATAATAGCCTTTTTATGTATAACCGGCTTTCCGCAGATATTTGTCCAATTTTTACAATTTTTTCTGCTATCGTTTTNNTTTTATTAGACTTTTACTCTTAAATAAATATTATGTGAAAAAGAAAAACTCAATTATTAAATATCTTAAGAGAAAACTACCTTAATCTTTTAATATTTAGTCGTGAAAGTTGAAGAGATAGACAGAGTTTAAGGCCTTTAAAGGTTCCTATCTAAATTCATAGAGAGGGAGTAAGCCATTAAACTGCTTTATTAAGAGTTGAGAACCATTTTCAAATATCAGAATATGTCCCTCTCGATTGAGGCTTGAATTTCTTATCTTGAAAGGCTTTAAGGAGTTACTCCTGCCCTGCGATCTTACTTTTTGACTCTTAGTTGTTTATATTTCGCATATGGATTGCCCTGCATTAAATTAGGATATTATTATAAAATTTTTACAGCGTGAAATGTTATGTATTATGCCCATTCTACCGAAGGTCAGGACAAAAGTAGCTGGCAAACCCTAAAAGATCATCTGGAAAATGTAGCAGATATTGCTTCTGGATTTTCCAGAGAGTTCAATGCCGAACAATTTGGATATGCTTCAGGTTTATTGCACGACATCGGCAAATACTCACATGAGTTTCAGAGACGTTTAGATGGCAACAATATCAGAGTAGATCATTCTACTGCCGGTGCACAGGAAGCTAGAAAACTTTACGGAATATTTCAAAGCCGGATCCTGGAGTATGTCATAAGTGGGCATCACGGAGGCCTTCTTAACTATGGGACCAAAGAATGCGGACTTGAAGAGCGTTTATCAAGATCTTTTTTACCGAATTATTCTGCATACAAAAATGAAATTTCAGTTCCAGATTTGAGCAAAGTTCGCCCTAGGCTTACTCCTATCAACAACAAGATGGGTTTTTCAATTTCATTTTATACGCGTATGCTCTTCTCATGCCTTGTTGATGCTGATTTTCTTGATACAGAACAATTTCTTTCTCCTGACAAATCTTCTCTCAGAGGGCAGTATGAGCCGTTCGATGACCTTTTTTTAAAATTTAATAACTATATGAATAAAAAACTTTCAACAGCTGAAGAAAACCCTATCAACAGGTATCGAAGAGAGATCTATGAACAATGCGTAGAGAAAGCAGAATTGC
The DNA here is from genome assembly GCA_013330315.1 of Methanosarcina sp. Taxonomy (GTDB): domain Archaea; phylum Halobacteriota; class Methanosarcinia; order Methanosarcinales; family Methanosarcinaceae; genus Methanosarcina; species Methanosarcina sp8098u. The sequence continues at coordinate 15,050 of DUIO01000167.1, forward strand.
CACCGCAGATGTATTCCCTGACTGTCCCTACCGGTGGAGGAAAGACGCTCTCATCAATGGCATTTGCCCTGAACCATTTGAGAAAACACAATTTGAATAGAATTCTCTATGTCATACCATATACAAGCATTATAGAACAGAACGCAGATGTATTCCGCGAGATTTTTGGAAACGAAAATGTGCTTGAACACCACAGCAACTATGATCCGAAAAATGAAAAATCTGAAGATGCTAATGTTGTACAGGAGAAATTAAAACTCTCATCCGAAAACTGGGACATTCCTATTACCGTAACTACGAATGTTCAGTTTTTTGAGTCTCTCTTTTCTAATCGAGTTTCTCGATGTCGTAAGCTGCATAACCTTGCAAAAAGTGTAATAATTCTTGATGAAGCCCAGATGCTACCTACAGGCTTTTTAAAGCCGTGCCTTGCGGCTCTTTCTGAACTGGTAGTAAACTACGGGTCAACAGTCGTAATCTGTACCGCGACTCAGCCGAATCTTAATGGGTTCCTCGATGAAAGTGTCGTACCTGTTGAGATTATGCATTCTCCTCAAGAACTGTACGAAGCATTCAGGCGAGTCCGTGTGACAGACCTTGGGGATATGGATGATTCTGACCTTTCAGCCAGACTTGAAGCGCACAAACAGGTTTTATGTATCGTCAATACCCGAAAACATGCACAAAAATTGTATGAACAACTTTCCGGATCTAAAGGTTACTATCACCTGAGTGCAAGAATGTGTCCAGTCCATAGAAGAATGAAACTGAAAAATATCAAAAATTTGCTGAAAGAAGGAGCTGAATGCCGTGTCATTTCTACCCAGCTTATTGAGGCTGGAGTTGATATCGATTTTCCTGCTGTGTATCGAGCAATGTCTGGAATTGATTCTGTCTGTCAGGCTTCTGGAAGATGTAACCGTGAAGGAAAACTGGCTTCTGGAGAAGTTTATGTTTTTCGATCTACTGAAGAGTATGGAAAGGCAACGCACTGGCAGAGTCGGGTTGCTGAGATTGGAAGCATGATTTTTGACGAATGGGACGATCCTCTCGCGCTCCCCGCTGTGGGCAGATATTTTGAAAAACTTTATTCCTACGAGGGTGAGGGACTTGACAAAAAGAAAATTCTTCCTTCTTTTGAAGAGAGATTGAGCAACATCGCGTTTCCATTTGAGGACGTAGCTGATGCATTCAATCTTATTGAAAATGATACTCGGGACATTATTATTCCTTATGACGATAAGGCAAGGTCCATTATTAAACAGATGCAGCATACTGGATTTCCCGGGAAGTATGTTCGTAATCTACAGGGATACACAGTAAGCATTTACGCAGAAGAGTTCAGGATTCTCGAAAAAAACAATGCGATCTCTTCGATAGCTGACAGATTTTTTGTTTTGGATAAATTGGAAGATTATTCTGAAGATATAGGACTTTTAAACCTGAAATAGAATTGTGAAAACTATTCATTATTGATTTTTTAATGAATGATTTAACTCTATCCTTTACTAAATACCGAAGATTTATATATCCAATTATTCATTATTTTAGTGAGGTGATTGGAATAGGATTTGGAATTAAACTAAAAGTATGGGGAGATTACGCTTGCTTCACGCGACCGGAAATGAAAGTTGAACGCGTAAGTTACGATGTCATAACTCCTTCAGCAGCGAGAGGAATTCTTGAAGCTATATACTGGAAACCTGCAATTTTCTGGAAAATTGACAGAATTCACGTTTTGAATCCAATAAAGTTTGACAATATCCGCAGGAATGAGAGGCCGGGAAAAATACTCGCAGGTAACATCAAAACTGCACTCAGGGGAGGTGATGTTGCTCTATATCAGGATTCAACAGAGGATACTGTTCAGAGGGCTTCCCTTGTTTTGCGTGATGTCTCTTATGTTATTGAGGCTCATTTCGAGATAACAGACCGTGCAGGGCCTGATGATACTATCGAAAAACACTACAATATTACACTTAGGCGGATGAGAAAAGGACAGTGTTTTCATCACCCTTATTTTGGCTGTCGTGAGTTCCCGGTTCAGTTCGAGTTAATTGAAGGGGAAACCCCAGATTCCTATTACCACGGAAAAAAAGAAGGAGAAAAGGATTTAGGATTCATGCTCTACGATATTGATTTTTTAGATGAGATGAAAGCCGTCTTTTTCCGTGCCTGTATGGTGGACGGGGTTATTGATGTTCAGAAATGCCTGTGTAATGGAGGTGTGTCATGATTATCCAGTCTCTTTGCCGCCATTATGATATTCTTGAAAAAGATGAGAACGTCAGTATTCCAAAATTAGGGTATAGCAGCGCTAAAGTCTCATTTGCCCTTGTAATTTCCCCTGATGGAGTTCTTTCACATATTGTAGATCTCAGAAGTGATGACAAGAAGCCAAAACCCAAAGATATGGATGTTCCTATCCAGAAGTCACGTTCTAGCGGGGTGTTCTCATATTTTGTCTGTGATAATGCAAAGTATGTTTTTGGTGCCGAAAAAATAAAAAGAAGTGAATTTGAGAAAAAATTTGATCTTGCCTCGTCTGAAGAGAATTCTGTTGAACATACGGTATTAGAGGAAAATGATAAAGAGGTTACTCTTGTCCATCGGCGTTCCAGAGAATGTTTTGAAGCCTTCAAAGAACTTCACCACAGTATACTGGACGGTCAAAATGATCCCGAAATCCGTGGATTCCTTGCTTTTCTAGATGGATGGAATCCAGAAGAGTTTCTCGAAAATCCAAAAACCAGAGAGTATAAAGATGATCTTCTTGCTGGTGGAAACTGCGTTTTTGAATTCAATGGGAGTTTTTTGCATCAAAATAGTGGGGTCAGAACCGCCTGGGAAATTTACTCTCAAAATGAAACTGGAAACACATTTGCCCAGTGCCTAATAAGTGGAAAAGTGGAGCCTGTAGCCAAGATACATCAAAAAATAAAAGGCGTTGTCGGGGCTCAATCGGCAGGGGCTTCTATTGTCAGTTTCAATGATAGCGCTTTCTGTTCTTATGGAAAAGAACAGAGTTTCAATTCTCCAATCAGCGAATCAGCGGTGTTTAAGTATACGACTGCCCTGAATTACCTTCTTTCAAGTCAGAGTAACAGAATAAGGATTGCTGACTCTACAGTTGTTTTCTGGGCTGAGACAAGTGAAAAATCCTGTGAAGACCTTGTCAAATTCTTTTTTGACAGTCCAGAACCAGAGAAGAAAGAAGAAAAAAACATGGAGACTTCTCGGGTGTGGGACACAAACAAAATTAAAGAGATAGAGGAAATTCTCAATAAGGTCAGAATCGGCAAGAAAGTAAATCAGGAGGATATTGGAACAGATCCAGAAACGAATTTCTACATACTTGGTTTATCACCTAATAATGCACGGCTTGCAGTCCGTTTCTGGTATGTTGACAGTATTGGGAATCTTATTGAAAAAATGGCCCGTCATCATCTGGATATGGAGATCATAAGAGACGATCATGGTCCACGCTGCATTTCAATATATCGCTTGTTAAATGAGACAGTCCCTCAGAGCTCTGATAAGAAAACAGTTTCTCCACTATTGGGTGGCCTTATTTTACGCTCGATTCTTACCGATACAGGTTATCCTATTTCATTATACAGTGCAATCCTGAGCCGTGCGAAAGTAGACGGCTCAATAAATTTTGTCAGAGCGGGTTTTATCAAAGCATACTTGCTAAGACTGAGCAGAGCTGGATTATCGAATTTGAACCAGGATTTGATTACCATGAGTTTAAACGAGGAAAGTTCAAGTGTGCCATACCGCCTTGGGAGGTTGTTTGCCGCTCTTGAAAAGGCACAGAATGATACGAACAGAGAGATGAAGAGCACCATTAACAGCAAGTACTTCAGCAGCGCTTCGTCAACGCCAGCAGTTGTGTTTCCTGTGCTGTTAAAACTTGCACAACATCACATAGCCAAGTCTGATTGGGGTTTCAGGTCCAATCAACTGATTGAACAAGTTTTAGAAGGGGTAAATGAATTCCCCGCATACCTGAATCTTGAAGATCAGGGTATGTTCATGCTTGGTTACTATCATCAGCGTAAAGCTTTCTTCACGAAAAAAGAAGTTTCCTCAAATGAGAAGGTGTCACCATGAGCGAAATTATCAAGAATAGATATGAATTTGTACTGTTGTTTGACGTTGAGAATGGAAACCCAAATGGAGATCCCGATATGGGTAACATGCCTAGGGTTGATCCTCAGACTGGACATGGAATTGTCACCGATGTATGCCTCAAGAGGAAGATCCGGGATTACGTTGATATCGTTAAAAAAGACGATTCAGATCGCAATGCTGAAGGGTACAACATATATGTTAAATCTGGTGTGGTTTTGAATGATCAACATGCAATGGCATATAAAAAGATAAATCATCCACCTAAAGGAGAGAAACAATTGGCTGATCCTGAAGCCACACAGTTTATGTGTGATAATTTCTATGATGTCAGGACGTTCGGTGCTGTAATGTCGACAGGTGTTAATTGTGGTCAAGTCAGAGGACCTGTACAGTTTAGTTTTGCCCGTAGCATTGACCCGATTTTTCAACAGGAGGTAACGGTCACTCGCTGTGCTGTCACCAATGAAAAAGATGCTGAAAAAGGCCAGACAATGGGCAAAAAACAGATTGTACCTTACGGCTTATATCGTGCAGAAGGATATATTTCCGCTCATCTTGCTAAAAAGACTGAGTTTAAGGAAGACGACCTGGAACTGCTCTGGGATAGCCTGATAAATATGTTCGAGCACGATCACTCGGCGGCAAGAGGAAAAATATCCGCAAGAAAACTTATTGTTTTCAAGCATAACAGCGAACTTGGATGCTGCCAGTCTCACGTCCTTTTTGACAAGATAAAAGTGGAGAGGCTTTCCCGTGACATGCCTGCTCGTTCTTTTACAGATTACAAAGTAACAATTTCAGATGATATGCCAAAAGGTGTTGAATTAATTGAGAAATTATGACCGGAAAGAGATATTCTGAAGATGAGCTTCTCTCGTTATCTGGAATACAACATTTCCATTTTTGCAAGCGCCAGTGGGCTTTGATCCATATTGAACGTCAGTGGGAAGAAAACCTTCAGACAACTGAAGGCCGTTTTCTCCATGAACGTGTGGATAATCCATTCCTTAAAGAAAGTAGAGGAGACGTTGTTTTGTCAAGAGCATTTCCACTAGTTTCGTATCAACTTGGGCTTTATGGGGTTGCAGATGCCATTGAGTATGTCCGATCTGAAAATGGCATTTCTCTTCCGGGTTATGAAGGTCTGTGGAAAATGCGACCAGTAGAGTATAAAAGAGGCAAACCAAAGATTGATGAGAGGGATGAAGTACAGCTTTGCGCACAGGCTATGTGCCTTGAAGAGATGTTTAATGTAACCATAAACTCTGCTTATTTTTATTATAATGAAATAAGGAGACGAATTCAGCTCGAAATAACTGAAGAACTTAGAGATCTTGTAGTTTCTTTGTCCGACGAAATGCACTATCTCTTTAAGAAAGAGCTTACTCCGCCTGCTGAAAAATCCCGAAACTGCAAATACTGTTCTCTTGCAGATGTCTGTGTTCCAAAGTTAACGAAAAAATCTGTTTCTGCCCGCAAGTATGTCAGAAATCATATAGATGAGGCCTGTAATGGCGATTTCTGAGATGATCCAATGTTCAAGAATATTTTTACATAGTAATTAATCAGCCCAAATTTCATGTCAGCAAAGGGGTTCATATTCATGAGAAAACTGCTGAATACATTATATATCACAACTCCGGAGTCTTACCTTTTAAGGGACGGGGAAAACGTGGTTGTTAAGGTAAAGGACGTTGAAACGTTTCGTATCCCTATCCATAATCTTGAGGGGATAATTTGTTTTGCATATATGGGTGCGAGCCCCCAGCTGATGCAGCTCTGTACTGACAATAAGGTAGGCTTATCTTTTTTAACCCCGAATGGAAAATTTCTGGCGCGTGTTAATGGAAAAGTTAGAGGGAATGTTTTGCTGCGGCGTACTCAGTATCGGAAAGCTGACAACGAAGAGGATTCTCTGGATCTCGCCAAATGTTTTATTATCGGAAAAGTTGTCAACTGCAAGACTGTTCTTGGAAGAGGCATCCGGGACCATGGCGATGTAATTGACATTAGTAAAATTAGTTCAGTTACTAATCTGCTGATAGATAATCTAAAGAATATTGATTCCTGTTTGAATTCGGACTCTCTTCGCGGTATTGAAGGAAATTGTGCGAAATTTTATTTTGACGCACTGGACGAACTCATTCTTAAGCAAAAGGACATTTTTTTCATATTTGAGAGAAACAGGAGGCCTCCTCTTGATAATATGAATTCTTTATTATCTTTTTTGTATACGCTGCTTGCTCATGATGTTGAATCTGCTTTAGAAACCGTTGGACTTGATCCTTATGTCGGCTTTTTTCACACTGACCGTCCCGGAAGGCCAAGTCTTGCGCTTGATCTGATGGAGGAGCTCAGACCTTTCATGGCTGATCGCCTAGCATTGAGCATGGTTAACCTTAAGCAGGTTAATGGAAAAGATTTCCTAAAAAAGGAAAACGGGGCTGTCCTCATGACTGAAGATGGAAGAAAAAATATACTGGCAACCTGGCAGAAGAGAAAACAGGAGCAGATTACTCATCCCTATTTAAATGAAAAAATTCCGGTCGGGTTAATTCCGTATGTGCAGGCAATGCTGTTGGCTCGCTATTTAAGAGGAGATATTGACGGTTATCCGCCATTTTTTATGAATTGAGGTGTTTATAGTGATGGTACTGGTTACTTATGATGTCAATACAGAATCAGAAGGTGGAAAGAGCAGGCTAAGAAAAGTGGCAAAAGAGTGCGAAAATTACGGACAGAGGGTTCAGAACTCAGTATTTGAGTGTCTTGTGGACCCTGCTCAGTTTGCAGAGCTTAAACATTCTCTATGCGATATTATGGAAGAGGATAAAGATAGCCTGAGATTCTACTATTTGGGTAAGAATTGGAAAAATCGGGTGGAGCATTTTGGTGCAAAAAAAGGGTATGACCCAGAAGGTTTCTTACTTGCATAATTTTGCGAACCTATAGTGAACATTAATTCACTGGGAGGTTCGCAAGAAAAATTGATTCATTATATTTATTTTTTATGGCAGTTTATAGCTGGATCCAAATGCATCAAATTTTTTATAATGTAAAATTACAAAACGGTTGATGCATAATCTGAATTAATTTGCGGTCGCACCCTTCGCGGGTGTG